>NZ_JBSQYM010000091.1:0-26422 GCF_055140805.1 Orenia sp. | reverse complement strand
GTGTGAGCTATGAGTGTGAGTGTGTGTAAAACTTCTTTTTATTGGGGTTTACTCACACTCACACACCCACTCACGCTAATTTTAAAAGTGTCGCAATATCCCCATATAACATTACTTTAAAAATCAATATATAAGAAAAAGAAGTTGGTATATATATACCAACTTCTCCTATTCATCCTCATCTCCAGTTACTATTGCCACACCTTCGCTACTACCAATTCTATTGGCACCAGCATCTAACATTTCAAGGGCTTCATCAAAGGTATCAATCCCACCAAAGGCTTTAACTCCAATAGATCTACCTACATTCTTACGAATTAAACTAACCTCTTCAGTAGTTGCACCTCTTGGTCCAAAACCAGTAGAAGTCTTGATAAAGTCAGCTCCTACCTTTTTGGAGATATAACATAGCTTTCCAATCTCCTCTTCATTCAAATAACAGGTCTCAATTATCACCTTAGTAATTATATCCTTAGTGACTCCTGCTATTTTGGTAGCATCAACAACAGCCTTGACATCCTCTCTAACAACATCCCAAGAATGGGATTTAACAGCACTGAGATTAACTACCATATCAACCTCTTGGGCACCATTTCTGATAGCATTTTTAGTTTCATATGCCTTTGTCTCAGAAGTAGTAGCACCCAAAGGATAACCAATCACTGTACATACCTTTACAGAGCTATTCTCCAATAACTTAGCTGCCAAGGGAACAAAACAAGGATTAACACAGACAGAAGCAAAATCATGTTCTTTTGCTTCATCACAGGTCTTCTTGACATCTAACACCGTTGCAGTGGGGTATAGTATTGTATGATCAACCATTTTAGCCATATCTTTAGGTTTAATTGCCATGATTATCAGCTCCTCTATCGTTTTATTTTATGTTAAATGATTCAAGAATAATCTAGCCAAAGTAAAATAAATAAATAATCCTGATGCATCAATTACAGTAGTAATAAAAGGACCTGCTGCTACTGCTGGGTCAATACCAAAATAGTCTAGAATAAAAGGAGTAGTAGTTCCTACAAAGGTTGCCGTTAATATATTACAGAACATAGCTAAACCAACAACTACTCCCAACATATAATTTCCTTGCCACAAAAATGCAACTAAAGCAATTATAGAACCACAAATTACAGCAACCAGTCCTCCCACCTTAATTTCATTAAATAGATGCATAAATAAATCTTTAGATTCTATATCTCCTGTAGCCAATCCCCTAACCACAATAGCTAAAGACTGTGTACCAGCATTCCCACCAGTTCCAGCCAAAGTAGGCATAAATAAAGCTAAAGCCACTACACTATTTAAAAGTCCAGAAAAAACATCGATCACAGACCCTGATAACATACTTGCAAACAAGAGAATTATTAGCCAAGGGGAACGCTTCATAGCAGCCTTTAAAATTGAATTATTACCAGCTTCAAAATCAACCTCACTGGTTGCAGCCATTTTATAGATATCTTCAGTAGCCTCTTCTTCAATAACATCAATTATATCATCTACAGTTATTATTCCCAGAAGTTGCATCTGATGATTGACTACTGGAACAGCTAAGAGATCATATTTAGAGATAATTCGAGCCACCTCTTCTTGATCTAAATCTAACTTAACATGAATTACTTTCTTTTGGATCAGGTCCCCTATTTTCTTATCAGGAGTAGCTGTAATTAGCTCTCTCATAGAAAGAACCCCTATTAACTGCTTGGTCTGATTGACTACATAGATATAGTAAATCATCTCAGCTTCTCTAGCAATCTCTCTGACAATATCTAAAGCCTCGCCTACAGTCTTGCCTTCTTTGATTGCTATGTATTCGGTGGTCATAATACCACCGGCGCTGTCTTCATCATAACCTAAAAGATTACGAATCTGTTCAGCATCTTCTTCTCTCATCAATTTTAATAACTCTTTAGTCTTGCCAATAGATAAAGTTCCTAAAAAATCAGCTATATCATCAGAATACATATTATCTAGAATAACTCTTAAATCTTCAGGTTCTACTAAATTTAAAATGGTATGCTTAACATCATAATCAAACTCTGTTACAGCATAAGCCATCTTCTTTAAAGGAATAGCAGGAATTATTGCCTCCACTTCCTCTATTGATAGTTCATCTATCAACTCAGTAATATCAGCTGGATACAATTCTTCTAATATAAACTTTAAGTTTTCAAAATCCCTTTGCTCAAGTTTTGCCTTTATATCTAAGAATAGACTCTCTTTCATATAGTATCACCCCTTATAGCCTAGCATTTTTAAAGCATCCTCCTTATCTCTCCAGTCATCTTTGATCTTAACCCATAAATCTAGAAATACCTGAGTACTCAATAGATTCTCTATGTCAGCTCTAGCACTTTTACCGATCCTTTTGAGCATACTACCACCTTTACCAATTAAAATTCCCTTTTGCGACTTTCTCTCCACATAAATATTTGCACCAATTTCAATTAAGTCCTTATCACTTCTCTCTTCAAATCTAGTAACCTCAACAGCTACTGAATGTGGCACTTCTTGGTGAGTAAACTTTAGAATCTTCTCTCTAACTAATTCAGAGATGATAAACTGCTCTATTTGATCAGTAATCATATCATCAGGGTAATACTTAGGTCCTTTAGGTAAATGATCAACTATAGTCTCAGTTAAATCATCTAAATTAATCCCCTTTTGGGCTGAAATAGTTATAATCTCAGTAAATTGTCCTAATTTCTGATAATCATTAATCCTTGTAGCCAGATCATTTTTAGAGACAGTATCTACTTTATTTAAAACTAAAAGAATTGGCATAGAAGATACATGAGCTAACTGAGTAGCAATTTTTTTGTCCTGTTCATTTGGTTTATAATTAGCATCAACCATAAAAATAACTAAGTCAATCTCTTTTAAAGATCCATAGGCTACCTCATTTAAATACTTTCCCATTTTATCCTTTGGTCTATGAATACCTGGGGTATCTATAAATATCATCTGAGCATCATCTAAAGTTAAGATACATTGAATCTTATTTCTGGTTGTTTGAGCTTTACGGGAGGTAATATTGATTTTCTCTCCGATTAATTTATTGACTAAGGTAGATTTACCTACATTAGGCTGACCTACTACTGTAATAAACCCTGACTTGAATCCTTTATCGACTGTTAATTTATCCATTTCTATTCCCCCTTATAATTTCCGTTCCATAATTAGCCTGTCCTCTCCTAAACCATATTCATCCTCTCGATAGTCAATCTTATCAAATCCAAATTTGTGATGATAGATATAAACTGCATTCTGATTATTAGGATCTACTGTCAATTCCACCTTCTTAATTCTTCGTTTAGATAAATCCATTAAAGAATAATCTAATAATTGACTACCAAAACCTTTACCTTGATATCTTTTAGATATAGCCAAACCATATAAATAAGCCTTCTTTATATCTTCCATATCTCTCATATATTCTGCTAAACCAACAGGTTCTTTATCCAACCAAATAACATAAACCAGCCCATGATAAATCATCGGTACTAGCCCCCACTGATTTAAGCCACCTTCTCCAAAGGCTTCACTTTCAATCTCAATAAGTTTATCGATTATCTCTTTTGAGTTACTCTTTAGTACTGTGACTTTTAGCTGCAAACTCTAACGACCTCCTTAATCTTCTTCAGGTGCTACTGTACCTCCAGAAACAATTAGCTTCAAGCCTTCTTCCACAGTCATATCTAAGTGTGTAACATCATCCTTAGGGAGTAAAATTAACATTCCAGAAGTAGGATTGGGAGTAGTAGGAATAAAGACATTAACAACCTCTTTGGCTGTCTTCTGCTGTACCTCTCCTACACCTTTACAAGTTAAAAATCCTAGTTGATAGATTCCACGACGAGGGTACTCAACTAAGACCACATCACGAAAAGCAGTTTTATTCTTTAAAAATAGGGCATTAATCAACTGCCGAACAGTCATATAAATAGTTCGAACTAATGGAATTCTAATCAATAACCTCTCACCAAAGTCAATTAATCTCTTTCCTAACATATTCTTAGCTATAATACCTACTACCAAAATTAAGATAAAAGTCATAACAAAACCTAATCCATAAAATTCTCTTCCTATTAAGATTTTAACTACTGGACTTAAAGCACTATCTACTACATTAATAACTGTAACAATAATATATACAGTAGCTATTGATGGTAACAAAACTATTAACCCAGTGATTAAATAATTCCGTAATTGCTTTAACATCTATACTTCCTCCTGCTCAATCGCCACTTTATCCTTCACTCGTTTAATTCTAACCTTTGATATCCTTCTTTGGATAACCTTCTCTACAGCAATATGTAGATCCTCAAATTCAATCCACTCTCCAGCTTTAGGCACATAGCCTAACATGCTTAAGATAAAGCCACTGATTGTCTCATAATCCTCTTCAGGTAAGGAGATATCTAATAATTCATTAATCTCATCAATATCAACACGACCATCAATTAGAATCTCATCTTCATTAACAATTCTAATCCACTTTTCTTCTTCGTCATATTCATCTTGAATATCACCCACAATTTCCTCTAATAAATCCTCAATAGTTACCAGTCCAGCCGTTCCACCATACTCATCAAGAATAATAGCCATATGAATCTTCTCTTTTCTAAATTCAGTTAATAGGTTATCTATCTTCTTAGTTTCAGGTATATAGTAAGCAGGTCTCATAATTTTTTGAATATCAACATCATAACTATCCTCTTTTAATAATGGAAGTAAGTCCTTAGCATAGACTACCCCTACTATATTGTCAACGGTATCATTATAAACTGGAATCCTTGAAAACCCCATATTAATAATTAGATCTATTAACTCCTCTAAAGGATCATTTATCTCTACACATAACATATGTATTCTTGGTACCATAATCTCTTTAACACTAATATCATCAAATTCAAAGATACTATTAATCATCTGCTTCTCATCAGTCTCAATAACACCTTCTTGTTCACCAACCGTTAAAAATCTCCTAATCTCTTCTTCACTGATAAATGGTTTAACCTTCTTGTCTCCAGACCTTCTCATCACAAAATTAGTAACCAGTGTTAAACCTTTAATAAGTGGAGACAATAAAAAAGAGAAAATTTCTATATATGGAGCTACTAACATCGAGACCTTTTTAGACTCTTTGGTAGCAAAAGATTTTGGGGTAATTTCTCCAAAAATAAGCACAAATATTGTCACTGCCCCTATAGCAATACCAACTCCTTTGGCACCAAAAATATCGGTGGCTAAAGCAGTTGCAATTGATGAAGCTGCTATATTGACTAAATTATTACCAACTAAAATTGTAACCAATAATCTATCTGGACTACTTAGTAACCTATCTACAACAGTAGCTTTCTTATTTCCTTCCTGCCTTAAATGTCTAATCTCAACCTTATTTACTGACATTAAAGCAGTTTCAGAGCTTGAGAAAAATCCAGATAGGATTAATAGTATTAATAAGGCCACTCCTTCTATTAACACCGTCAAATCCATAGATTAATGCCCTCCTAACAAAATTACAAATTAACTAATTGAAATACTAATATACCTATTAATGACCCAATCATTGCACCAGAGATAACCTCCCAGGTCGTATGAATCTCTCCTTCTATCCTGCTTTGTGCTATTAAAATCGCCATTAATAGTGCTAAGGTTGTAATCAAAGCATCATTTGCTAAATTAGAAATAATAATCATTAGACCAAAAGCAAGAGCACTGTGACCACTAGGCATCCCTCCTTGCAAGGGAGTACCTTTATTAAATTGAGACTTTATCCCAATTACTATTAATACAATCAAAATTAATGCTATAAAAGTTAGATGAATTGGAGTCTGCTGAATATGTTGTAATAGATCTAAGGTCAAAGGCTTAATATCCTTAAAAAATATAATATACCCTACAACAATAGAATTTAAAGCTGTTATCAATACAGCACCTGCTGCTATATCCTTGATTATCTTAATAGTTGGATGATACTCTTGACTGACCAGATCACTCAAGCC
Source organism: Orenia sp. (assembly GCF_055140805.1). NCBI lineage: Bacteria > Bacillati > Bacillota > Clostridia > Halanaerobiales > Halobacteroidaceae > Orenia > Orenia sp. The sequence goes on along the minus strand of NZ_JBSQYM010000091.1, from coordinate 20,408 downwards.
TTCAATAGCAGTATTGATCATTTCAGTAAAGAAAACCAAGGTCATACTTATAAATAAAATCAATAACTCCAGCTTATCTAAGCTGAAAAAAATTCCAAACAATAAGACTATAATAGAAATAATAAGATGAATCTTCATATTACGTTCATGCTTTAAAGAGTATATGATACCATTAACTGCATAATTAAAACTCTTAATTAGATCATTAATTAATTTCATTTAATCTCTACTCAAGCCTAGCTCTACTAGGATTTCCTCCTCCTTTTTACGCATAATTCTTCGCTCCTCTCCATCATAATGATCATAACCTAAAAGATGGAGCATCCCATGAACTGTCAAAAAACCAACCTCTCTAGCAAATGAGTGATTATACTCCTCAGCTTGGCGTTGAGCTGTCTCCAAAGAGATAATAATATCACCCAATAAGAATTTATCATCTTGGGGAAAAGAAAGTACATCAGTTGGTTGATCTTTTCCTCTATATCTATGATTTAAGCCATGTATATAACTGTCATCAACTAAAGCAACACTTACCTCTTTGTCTGAATCTACTTCTTTTTTTAATACTACATCTACCACCTGTTCTATAATATCTGTAACCTTTTGTTCAACCTCTAAATTATCTTGTAGATTATTTATTAGTACTGACATCTAGTTTCTTTCCCTCCTTAAATTGTTGAGCAATATTATCAGGATATTCTATTCGATTATGAAAGATTCCTTTTAATATATTAACAAAAGCATTAGCAACCTTATCTAAATCCTTTAAGGTTAAATTACATTCATCTAACTGTCCACTATCTAATTTCTTTTTAATCAACTCTCTAACAAACTTCTCTAACTTACCAGGATTGCTCTGAGCCGATACATTAGATCTAACTGCAGCCTCTACCATATCAGCTAGCATAATCAATCCAGCTTCTTTGGTCTGTGGCTTAGGACCATCATATCTAAAATCATCTTCGTCTATACTCTTATACTTCTCATCATGCTTAGCTTCTTGATAGAAAAAAGAGACAAGACTAGTTCCATGATGCTGTTCAATCACATCTACAATCACCTGTGGTAATTTATACTCCTTAGCCAACTCCAGTCCATCCTTAACATGAGAAGTAATGATTAGAGTACTCAAGCTAGGCGATAACTTATCATGAGGGTTCTCTAACCCAATTTGATTTTCTGTAAAGAAATAAGAACGTTTAGTCTTACCAACATCATGATAATAAGCCGACACTCTAGCTAATAGTGAATCTGCTCCTATTTGGTCTGCAGCCGCTTCTGCTAAGTTACCAACTATTATACTATGGTGGTAAGTTCCTGGAGCATCTACTAATAACTTCTTTAATAATGGATGATTGGGATTAGATAGTTCCAACAATTTAACAGGTGATGTGATCCCAAAAATATTCTCAATATAAGGCAATAAACCATTTGTAACAACAGCTACCAATACACCATTTAGTATGCCCCACAAGATCTTTAAAAACCTAGCTAGCTCTACATTGGGTACCATCAATAAAAAAGTAAATATCGTTGCTGAAGTGGTCAAACCAACAATGAGTCCAGCTCTAGCCAGATCAGAACGTTGACTTAACTTTGATACACTGTAAATTCCAGTTAACCCACCAACTAAAGCAACTGTAATTCCAATTACTCCATCTCCAGTGACTATACCTACTAAAAAAGATAAACTGATTGTAAAGAGAATTGCTAAATCTGTATCAATTAAAATTGCAATCATAATCGAAGCCGCAGCTACGGGTACCACAAAGGATGGGTATTCGATGGGCATATAATTGGCTATATAACTTGCTAATTTAGCTAATGTAATAATAATGATTGGTAATAGCCCTAATAGTGCCAATATTCCTTCCCCTTCTAAAACCTCCCGTTGATATTGGGAAATATAAATAGTAGGAATTAAAGTAAAGATTAACACGATTAGGATATGCCCAATAATATTAAGATAATTGATTTTAGCTTGCCTTAGCCCTAATTTCTCTAAAATCTTAATATCATCTTTAGTAACAACTTTACCATGGCGAATAATAATCTCACCTTTAGAGAAGGTTCTTTTAATCGGCTCTATCTTCTGACGAGCTTCTTCTTTTTTCTTCTCTGTTGCTTCCAAATTAAAGATCATATTAGGCTTAATAAAATGCTGAGCAATCTCACTTACCAGTTTATTATACTGCTGGTCTTCACTTAATTTCATGGCATCTTGACTTAATTGTTCCTTTACATTACTTAAATAATCATTCTTAACACCACGATTTAAATATTTAGCCAATATCATCAGAATATCCTCTTTTAAAAGCTCTACATCCTCTTCTGATAGACTAAATAGATATGATAAGTTCTGATAAGATAACTCCATATTATAGTTATCTTGCACCTGTTGAACCTTATCCTCTATCTCTGCATCAGCCTCTTTTATCACTTTGATATTATCAAAAAATTTTCTAACATCTACCTTTACCTCTGTTAAAATCCCTACATCTTCTTCATAAACCTTAGAAACTGAATTGGCAGCTTCTTTTCTTAAAGCTTGGGTCTGTTCTTCATCTATGTACTCTACTGTCTTAGGAGCAACGATATCATTTTTAGCAACTTGTCCCACTTCCAAATTAACCTGTCTTGGAAAGATATCGATAGTAACAATCCCTGCTAACATAACAAAGATAACTATAACCCAAATGTAACGTTGTGACTTTTCAATCTTATAAAAATCAACATGTTTAATCTTCAACTTTTCTACTACTTGCTCAAAAAAAGACATTATCTTTCACTCCTAAAAGGATCAGTTAATTGCTTCATAAGCCTTAATTATCTCTCTCACTAACCTATGCCTTACTACATCAAGATTAGTCAAATAGATAAAGCTTATGCCAGCTATATCTTTTAATATCTGCTCTGCCTGAGCCAATCCTGACTTCTTTCTACTTGGCAAATCAATCTGAGTAATATCACCAGTAATTACCGCTTTAGAATTAGGTCCCAAGCGAGTTAAGAACATCTTCATCTGTTCTCTGGTAGTATTTTGAGCTTCATCTAAAATTACAGCTGAATTTCTTAGAGTTCTCCCTCTCATATAAGCTAAAGGAGCAATCTCTATAATCTTCTTCTCCAAAAGTTGCTCAACCTTTTCTGCTCCTAGTATATCATATAATGCATCATATAATGGTCGTAAATAAGGATCAACCTTCTCCTGTAAATCTCCTGGTAAAAAGCCTAAGTTCTCTCCTGCCTCAATAGCTGGTCGAGTTAGAATAATTCTCTCCACTCTATTTTTAACTAAATAATTCACAGCCATAACCACTGCCAAATAAGTTTTTCCTGTACCAGCTGGACCTATCCCAAAAACAACATCATCCTTGCGTAAAGCATCTAAGTACTTCTTCTGACCTATAGTCTTAGGGGTAATCTTCTTTCCTGATCTAGTAACTTGCACTACATCAGAGTAGATTTCATTTAAAGAAAATTCCCCCTCTTTACTCATTTCAATAGCATACTCTACTTCTTTAGTTGTTAAGGCATCCTTATTATTAGCTATCTTATTGAGTTCTTCAAAAAGTTTATATACTTTATTTACATCTTCTTTTTTACCTTTAATTTTAACTACATTACCTCTAGCAATTATCTGGGCTGCAAATTCTTTTTCAATCAATCTTAAATTCTGATCATGATGACCAAAAATATTTCTTGCAGCTTGATTACTACTTAATGTAACTTCTTTTGTTAAGATGTCCAAAACTAGCTACTCCCTCCTGACTCCAATCTCTTCTTCAATCTCTAACAATGCTTTAACTCTAATTATATTATTATCCTCACCAGCTAAGTCTATTAACTTTAATTTACTATTTAATATTATAGCCTCTTTTGATATCCCTTGCAAGATACTTTCTACTGCTTCTTCTTTAGCAATTTGTTTAGCCGTATCCAATTTAATTCTCTCTTTTATCTTCATTGCCTGTATGTATCTTCTTGTAACTAATTCGATAGGTAAGTCGATATTCCTCCATTGAGGTAAAGATTTTACCTTCTCTACCATTTTAAAATTAGTATATGGTGAGCTTTTAGGTCCAATTATATTTATCACTTTACCTTTAAATTTGATAATAATACTAGTCTTACTATTATCAGTTAATTGTTCATACTCCCGCATAAGTTTAGCTTCTCCGTAACCCTCATACCAGATTCTTGCTTTGATAATTCCTTCAGCCTTAACTTCCTCTTTTTTGACAAGAATCCCTCTATCATTACCCTCTTGCTCTTCATTCTCCCTATCAATTACCTCTTCCTCTTCCTTTTTAATAAATACTTCCTTACTTATTAATAGATCGCCCTTTTTAACGGTCATCCCCTCTTCAACCATTGGAGTACCCTTTAATACAATCATTTTAGATATAATTCCAGCCTTAGCAGCTACAATATCACTAGGGAGAATCTTAGTATCTACCATCTTCTTCTCAACTAACTCTATAACCAATCTAGTTCCAGTAAAGTGAATATTGACCCAAGCAATTCTAGGTATCCTCTTGATAAGAGCTTTTTCCAAATCCCCTAATGGAATACTAGATTTTAAGACTCCAGGATGGATATTAACCTCTTTTAAAAATCCTAATACCTGATCTTTCTCTATCTCTTTGGTACCTTTAATCTCTATAAAGAATATAAATGATGACAATGTGTATAATGATAATATCAGAAGAACTAACCCGATAATTAAAAACATCCTGTTGAATGCTTTCTTAAATAAGAAGGGTAGTCCTCTTTTCTGATTTATCCTAACCTTAGATTCTGTGTTTCTCAAATAAGACCTGATATTTTTAAAATCCTTTAATCTAATATTTACATATAACCTATCACCTATACGGATAATATCCCATAATTTAAAGCCTTCTCTCATTAAAATATTGATACATTTCTCTAAATTTTTCCCTTGAATCTCTAATCTCAAATATCCCTCTACTAAAGTATATAGTTTCTTTAGCATGATATCCCCCTTAAACTGATTTAATCTTCAAATCAGTTATCTTACCCTCTATTATGATAATCTCCTCTTCTAAACTATCAATACTCATATCCTTACCCTCTATAATAATCTGCCCACGGTAAAATCTAATCTTTATAAATTCTGGAGTATACTTGATAATTCCTCGATGATTCTCAATTGCCAGTTGTATACCCCCCACCAATGAAATTCTAGGCAGATTCAATACCACCTCTTGAGGAAGGTCAAATATATTAGCAAACAACTCCTTAGCTTTCTCTTTCTTCCCCATTTAAATTCCTCCTAAGCGTTAGCTGTTGCTAACTTAAATACTAATATCTATTGGCTAATATTAGTTACTAATACTATCAATACTTAATACATTTAGAGCTTCGTGAATCTAGAATAAAATTTAACCATGACGCTATATAGAGATAATGAGACACTTTGTGTCGAGTGTGAGCTATGAGTGTGAGTGTGTGTAAAACTTCTTTGGGGTTTACTCACACTCACACACCCACTCACGCTAATTTTAAAAGTGTCGCAATATCACCATTAAGTTTCATTTTGAATTCACATACCTATAGATCTCCAAGTCTAAAGTGTAATTTATAGTACTTTTATATTTTTGATCTTAACTCGTTACTTATCACTTGTTACCACCATTCGACTTTGCTACTAAATAATATATATGTAAGCTATTGATTATTAATTACAGTTAAGTTTAGAAGAATAAGATTGAAGGGTATTAGGGGTTAATGGGTATATTGCGACACTTTAGTTGACGGTTGACAGTTCAGTTCAAACCCTTCAAAGCAATAGTTTTAGTTCTTTAACTGTAAACTGTTCACTGTCAACTGTCAACTCGAAGAAGTGTCGCATTATCTCTATAAACTCTCATTTTAAATTAACCTATTTATACTATTATAAATTTATATTTCACAAGTTATAGTCTGACTTAAAAACAATAAGAGACGGTTAACACCGTCCCCTAAAAAATCTATAATTGAATTGTTCTTTATGCTAATCTCTCTTTGACTAATTGGCTAATTACATTACCATCAGCTCTTCCAGTAACCTTTGGCATGATAGCTCCCATTACTTTCCCCATATCTCTCATACTCTCTGCACCAGTTTGAGCAATTACTTCCTCTACCATCTCAGCTAATTCCTCTGCACTTAACTGTTCAGGCAAATAGTCTTCTAATACATCAATCTCCCTCTTTAAATCCTCCACTTTATCCTCTTGACCAGCCTTCTCATACTCACTAATAGAGTCCCTATTCTGTTTTACTAGTTTAGCTAGTACCTCAATAACCTCTTCATCAGTTAAATCTTTTCTCTCATTAATCTCTTTGTCTTTGATAGCAGCCCTTGCCATCCTAATTACCGATAGTCTCTCTTTATCTTTACTCTTCATCGCAGCTTTCATATCTTCTAATAATCTTTCTTGTAAAGACACACTAACCCCTCCCTAATTTATATCTATTTGTCATTTGATTTTTATGAATTTAGTACTAGTATCAGTATAACTCTAAGCTTAAGGAAAACATTTATTTTATACTTAATCTTAAACTTAAATTATTCACAGCTGTCATTTCAAAGAATAAATCTCTATTCATTAACTAAAATTATGTAAATCTATCATAATTAATATTTAACTCTGTTAGCCTGGAGGCCACTGTAAATTTCGTCCTCCTAATAGATGATAATGGATATGATAAACAGTCTGGCCTCCAGCTTCATTACAGTTACTTACTACCCTAAATCCATCATCTGCAATTCCTTCATCTTTAGCAATTTTACTGGCTACCCAATAGATATGGCCTATCAGCTCTTTATCATCCTCTTGAAGGTCTAATAGAGTAGGAATATGCTTTTTAGGAATAATGAGATTATGAACAGGTGCTTCAGGACTGATATCCTTAAAAACAATTACCTGCTCATCTTCATAAACAATATCACTATTAATCTCACCAGCAACTATCTTACAAAAAATACATCCTTCCATCGTATACGCCCCCCTTTCCTAAATCAGCTATAGTCGATATATCACCTAAATAATTATATTATTCTAAACAACCTATTAATCTTCCTTCTTTTTCCACCAATTTTACCTCAACTAGTTCCCCCAATAATTGACCAGGACCATCAACTAAGATCCTCAGATAATTATCAGTCAACCCAGTTAGCATTCCCGTTTCATTATCTCGTACTTCCTCTAATAAAACATCCAGCCTTTTTTCTATAAATCTCTGCTGATAAGCTGAGGATAAATCTTTAGCTAAATCCCTTAATTTTTCGCTTCTCTCTTTTTTTATAACCGAATGTACTTGATTCTCAAAGTCTGCTGCTGGAGTTCCTTTTCTCTTGGAATATTTAAAGATATGTAAATCACTAAATTCAAGCTCCTTAACCACTTGATAAGTATCATTAAAATCTTCATCACTTTCACCAGGAAAACCTACAATTACATCACTAGTAATTGCAATCTCAGGTACTTTAGCTTTAATCTTAGTTACCATATCTTTAAATTCCTTAATATTATAAGGTCGGTTCATAGCTTCTAATATCTTATCAGACCCACTTTGTAAAGGCAAATGTAGGTGACGGCATAATTTATCAGATTCTGCAATTAGGTCTATTAATTCATCACTAACTTCTGTTCCCTCAATAGAGCTCAGCCTAATTCTCTTAATTCCCTCTACTGTTATGATGGATTTGATTAATTTAACCAAATCTAGGTCTTCTTTATCTTTCCCATATTGACCTAAGTGAATTCCTGTTAGGACAATCTCTTCAAATCCAGATTTAGCTAAACGACCAACCTCTGCTTTGACATCTTCTAAGGACCGACTGCGTAGAGAACCACGAGCATAGGGAATTATACAATAAGAGCAGAATTGGTCACAGCCCTCTTGAATTTTAATAGATGCTCTCGTTCTCTCTTTAGACTCTTCAATCGCAACCTCTTCAAAACTATCATCCTCTTCCATCTCCTGCACAAAGTTAACAGGAGCTTTTGCTCGCATTGCCTGCTTGACAAACTCTACTATTCTACCTCTTCCCTTAGTCCCAACTACTAAATCCACTTCTGCCATCTCCATTACCTCATCAGCATCTACCTGTGGATAACAACCTACCATAGCAACCAGAGCTTGAGGATTTCTTCTTTTAGCCCTTCTAGTAATCTTACGAGACTTACTTGCACCTTGTTGGGTCACTGTGCAAGTATTAATTATATAAATATCAGCTTCATTTTCAAAGTCAACAATCTTATAAGCAGCTTCCTCAAACTGCTTCATCATTGCTTCTGTATCATATTGATTAACTTTACATCCTAGTGTATAAAATGCAACCCGTTTCATATACTAAACCTCCAAAAAGCAATTGACAATTTAAAATGTACAGTTTACAATTAAAACCTTATAAAGAATATCTTATTCCTATTGTACATTGTCAATTGTAAATTTTAAACTCTAATTTAACCTAGGTCTCCTAATTGATATAATACCATAGATAAAGTTGCAATACCAGCAGTTTCAGTCCTTAAAATTCTAGGACCTAGGGTCACAGATTGTGCCCCTGCCATCTTTACTTGCTCTATCTCTTCTAAGCTAAAACCACCCTCTGGTCCGATTATTATCATTATCCTCCCAGCCTCTAAATTAGATTCCAAAGTCTCTTTTAACCCTTGGCTCTCTTCATCCTCCCAAGGGACTAAGACCAAATCATAGCTAGCAAAATCTGTTATAATCTGCTTTAAATCAGAGAGCTCTTTGACTTCTGGAATTTTACCTCTTTTAGATTGCTTAGCTGCTTCTTCTACTATCTTCTGCCATCTTTCTTGTCGCTTTTGAGCTTTCTTTTGATTCAAATTAACAATAGTCCGCTTAGTATTAATAGGAATAATCTCTTCTATACCAATTTCTGTACATTTCTGCACGATCATATCCATCTTCTTACTCTTTGGCAAGCCCTGGACAAGAGTTACCTTTACTCTAGGCTCTGCTTGTACTTTAAACTTCTCTATTATCTTAGCTTTTACAAAATCCTCACTAAACTCTATCAATTCAGTTAAATACTTCTGACCTTCTCCATTAGTAACACTGATTTCATCACCAAGATTTAATCTTAATGAACGGGTAATATGAGCTACATCATCACCCTTAATAACCACTATCCCATCATTTATATCTGCTGACTGAACAAAAAAATGATGCATCTTATCCTCTCCTAATAGCTACAATTGTAATCCATTGCTCTTTTTGAATGATCTCTTTGATTTCAAAATCATATTTTTTCAGTTCATCTTTTATCATATCCGCTTTCTCTTCAATAATTCCTGATAAGATTGAAATACTTCCTACCTTAGCAACCTTAGGCAAATCAGGAATCAGTCTTTTAATCACATGGGGTAAAATATTAGCAATAACCAAGTCATATTTGCCATCAACAACATCTAATAAATCCCCTTGAGCAAAATCGATCTGATCTAAGACTTGATTTAACTTAGCATTCTCTTTGGCTACCTTAACAGCGACTGGATCAATGTCAAGAGCAAAATTGCTCCTAGTCCCCAGCTTAGTAGCCGCAATTGATAGTATACCTGTTCCAGTCCCAATATCCAAGACATCAAAATCAGGTTGAAGATACTTCTCTATCATCTCTAAACAACCACTAGTAGTCCCATGATAACCTGTACCAAAGGCTAAACCAGGATCTAATTCGATGATAATCTCACCTTCCCCACTTTGATACTCTTCCCAAGTGGGCTTAATTACTAGCTTATTGGTTACTTTAATAGGTTTAATATCCTTCTTCCACTTATTGACCCAATCCTCTTGTTCTAGTTCTTTAACTATTATCTCTCCACTACCGATATTTAAGTCATAATCAGCTAATTGTGCTATTCTCTTCTTTAAGAAGTCTAGCTTCTCTTTAGTTAACTCTTCCTCTTCAAAGTACCCCTTCATCACTACTACTTCTTCTTTGAAATCCTCTTTACTTGTTCCTACAGCACCTAATTCTCCTAAGATATTTTCAATCGCTGAAAATCCTTCATAATTGGTTGCAATAATTACCTCTTTTAACTTCATTTATAATTTCCCACCTTTTTAGTCAAGTCCAAAAGCATCCTTAATCTTCTGTAAGAAGCCTTTATGTTCTGGATTGATCTCTTCCCCACTGATTTCTGCAAACTCCTTAAGCAAATCTTTCTGCTTATCATCTAGCTTCTTAGGAATCACAACCTTAACCTTGATATGTTGATCTCCCCGTCCATTACCTCTTAAATATGGAATTCCTTTATCCTTTAATCTAAAAGTAGTAGCAGGTTGAGTCCCTTCTGGAATGGTGAATTTAACCTTACCATCTAAAGTAGGTACTTGGATATCATCACCTAAGGTAGCTTGAACAAAACTGATTGGGACTTCACATAAAACATCATTTCCTCTACGTTTAAAGATTTTGTGGCGTTTAACATTGATTACAACCTGTAAATCTCCTGCTGGACCACCATTTACTCCAGCCTCTCCTTCTCCACGAATCCTTAAAGTGACTCCATCATCAACTCCTGCTGGAATATCTATAGAGACCTTTCTTCTCTTCTTAACTTTACCATTACCATGACAATCTGGGCAAGGATTTTTAACAAACTTACCAGTACCACTACAACGGTCACAAGTAGTTGTCTGTACCATCTGACCAAAAGGAGTATTCTGCTTAAATTGAATTTCTCCACTTCCACCACATTTAGCACAAGTCTCTACATCACTACTTGATTTAGCACCTTTACCATCACAAGTCTCACAGTCTTCAGTTCGAGGGATAGTAATATCCTTTTTAGTCCCAAAGGCTGCTTCTTCAAATTCAACTGTAATATTCACCCTTAAGTCTGACCCTTTACGAGGAGCATTTCTACTTCTTGATCTTCCACCTCCACCAAAGAACATATCAAAGATATCATCAAAACCACCACCGAAACCACCTTGACCAAATCCTCCAAAGCCTCCTTGGCCAAATCCTCCATTACCATCTACCCCTGCATGACCAAATTGATCATATTTAGCTCTCTTATCTTCATCACTTAATACTTCATAAGCTTCTGCAATCTCCTTAAACTTCTCTTCAGCATTCTCCTCTTTACTTACATCAGGATGATACTTTCGAGAGAGTTTACGATAAGCCCGCTTAATCTCCTGTTTACTCGCACCTTTATCTACACCTAATATTTCATAATAATCTCTTTTAGCCACTTCAATCACTGCCTTTCTAATTCATTTTACAATATATCGTTAAGTAAAAGTTTCAAAACTAATTAAAACAATTTTTTTGCCACAGGTATTCTATATAAAATAACCATAAACTTATTATAATCTATTATTACTTACACTACCTACTTAGGTTATTATACAATAAGTCTAGCAAGAAATAAAATTTTACAGAAAAATAATCACTAATCTCTATTCATAAAAACAGAGTCAAAGCCAAATTAATCTGGCCTTGACTCTCATTATTTTATATTAATTGATTCTCTTTATTATTAATCAACATCTTCAAAATCGACATCTACTACATCATCGTCAGCTTCTGCCCCTTGTGCACCAGCGCCTCCTGCTGCTTGTTGAGCTTGCTCAGCTTGTTGATACATTTGAGTTGTTAACTCATGAAGCTTTGTAGTTAATGCCTCTTGTTTAGCTTTGATATCATCAACATCTACTTCATCTGGGTTGATATTATGCATATCAATACCTTCTAGTACTTCCTTTAGTTCATCTTTCTTGCTTTCAATCTCACTTAAGACTGAAGCATCAGCATTTTCTTTAGCTTCTTCTATAGTCTTTTCAACTTGATGTACTAAGCTATCTGCACCAGTTACTGTCTCAATAGCTTCTTTCTTCTTCTTATCCTCTTCAGCATGGCTCTCTGCATCTTGAACCATTCTTTCAATCTCTTCTTCTGATAGACCAGTATCAGATTTAATTGTAATCTGTTGTTCATTACCAGTTCCTTTATCTTTAGCAGATACATGAACGATACCATTAGCATCTATCTTGAATGTTACCTCAATTTGAGGTACTCCTCTTGGTGCAGGTGGTATATCAGTTAATTGGAATCTACCTAAAGTCTTGTTATCCTTAGCCATCTGTCTCTCACCTTGTAAGACGTGAATGTCAACGGCAGGTTGATTGTCTGCAGCAGTTGAAAAGACTTGGCTCTTTTCAGTTGGGATAGTAGTATTTCTATCGATAAGTTTAGTAAATACCCCACCCATTGTTTCAATCCCCAAAGATAATGGAGTAACATCTAATAGTACAACATCACTAACTTCATCATTTAATACTCCACCTTGGATAGCTGCACCCATTGCTACACATTCATCAGGATTAATACCTTTATTTGGAGCTTTGCCTATCTCTTTTTCAATTGCTTGTTGGACTGCTGGAATTCTAGTAGAACCACCTACTAATAATACCTCATCAATTTCAGACTTACTCAATCCAGCATCATCTAAAGCTTGGCGTACAGCTTTTAAAGTTCTATCTACTAAATCAGAACTCATCTTCTCAAATTGAGAACGAGTAATATCTACATCTAAATGCTGTGGTCCCTCTGCAGTTTGAGTAATAAATGGTAGATTTACATTAGTAGTTGCTACTCCAGAAAGCTCAATCTTAGCCTTTTCAGCAGCATCCTTTAATCTCTGTAATGACATCTTATCTTTACGCAAGTCAATACCATGCTCTTTTTCAAACTGTTCAGCTAAATAATCAATAATCTTTTCATCAAAGTCATCTCCACCTAATTGGTTATCACCACTAGTAGCAATAACTTCTACTACACCATCACCCAGCTCTAAAATAGAGACATCAAAAGTACCTCCACCTAAATCATATACCAAAACAGTCTGCTCTTTATCATCATTGATTCCATATGCTAAAGCAGCAGCAGTTGGCTCATTAATAATTCTTTCAACCTCTAATCCTGCAATCTTACCTGCATCTTTAGTTGCTTGACGTTGAGCATCACTAAAATAAGCTGGAACTGTAATAACAGCACCATTAACTGTTTGACCTAAGTAATCTTCTGCATATCCTTTTAATTCTTGTAGAATCATTGCAGATATCTCTTGAGGAGTTCTTTCCTTTCCATCTAATTGAACTTTATAGTCTTCACCCATATGCCTTTTGATAGAACTTACTGTTTGATTTGGATTAGTAATAGCTTGTCGCTTAGCTGGTTCACCTATCAAACGCTCACCTTTTTTAGAAAATCCAACAACTGAAGGTGTTGTCCTAGATCCTTGCTTATTAGGAATAACTGTAGCCTCTCCACCTTCAATAACTGCTACACAAGAATTTGTAGTACCTAAATCAATACCAATAATTTTACCCATTTATCTTCATCCTCCTTGTTTTTAGTCATTTGTCATTTGTTATTTGTAACTAGTGATTAGTTTTCTAATTACTAGTTACTAATCACTAGTTACCAGTCATTAATCTCTACTCTGATATTGCTACTTATGTGAAAAATAATCCCTTCGGGCTCTAAAGAACCCTTCGTGAGAGGAAAAATACCCAAACGAATTTTTCCTACTCCGCTACTTTAACCATTGCTGGTCTAATTACTGACTCATTAAAGATATATCCTTTTTGTAGTTCTTCTATAATTACTCCTGAGTCATACTCTTCACTTTCCTCTTTCATTACTGCATTATGTAAATTAGGGTCAAACTCTTCTCCAACTGTCACTATTGCTTCTACCCCTGTCTTAGTTAACAGGTTACTTAATTGGCGATAAATCATCTCTACACCCTTTAAAACACCATCGCCTTCATCATCCTTAGTAGAAGTAGCCAATGCCCTTTCAAAGTTATCAATAATAGGTAATAACTCCACTATAAAATCTTTTGTAGCCTGTTCAGCCAAACTACTCTTCTCTTTGATAACCCTCTTTCTGTAATTAGAAAATTCAGCCTGAAGTCTCTGTAGACGCTCTATATGTTTCTCTTTCTCTTCCTTCTCTTTGGCTAACTCTTCTTCTAATTCAGAAAATTGCTGATCAGTTTCAGAGGTCTCTTCATTATCAATCTCATCTTTTATATCTTCAACTACCTCTTCAACTTCATCCTGATTTTTTTGAATATCTTGCTCTTCTGATAAATTTTTCTCTTCCTCAACCATTCAATTCACCTACTCTTAATCAATAGTTTATTTTTAATTACAGGGAAAACTATATCTATTATATAATAGATATAGTTTTTTAATATATCTACTTTATAGAAACTATGGTTTAGCTAAAAATTCACTTAAAATATCAGCCATAAATTGAACTGTCCCAATTACATTAGAATATTCCATCCTAGTTGGACCTATTACACCAATCTTTCCAACTGGGCGTCCACCTAGATTATAGGTGGCTACTACAAAACTACAGTCTCTAATCTCTTTGAAGGAATTTTCACTACCTATCATGATCTCAACACCTGAGTTATTATTAAAATCTCCCATAATATCATATAAGAGCTGTTTTTGCTCTAATAGCTTCAATACACTCTTAATCTTACTAATATCATTAAATTCAGGTTGTTCTAATATATGAGCAGTTCCCCCTAAATATATTTTACCATTTTCGGGAATATTATAACTAGAAATTTCTTCATTTATAAAATACAAGTTACTAAGTGGTACCGAGATTCTATTGACCAATTCTTTATTAATAAACTCTATAACTTCTTTATCTATCTCATTTAATGCTAAACCAGAAAGCCTTTCATTTAAAAAACGTGATATCATTTCAAGGTCATGAGTAGATATTGATTCAGGAATATCAACTATTTTATTCTTAATCAATCCTGTATCTGTTACCAAGACCATTAATACTTTCCTCTCAGCTATAGCAACTAACTGTAAATGTTGAAAAATACTCTCTTCAATCTGAGGACTTAAGACTAAAGCAGTATAATTAGTCAAATCAGATAACATCTGAGAAGTCTGTTGAATTAAATCTTGAATTCCTACTTGTTTAGAGATGATATTTTCCTTAATAGAGCCAATTATCTTCTTAGATACTTTCTTTAACTCCATTAAGTCATCTACATAAAATCTATATCCTCTATCTGTTGGAATTCTTCCTGCTGATCTATGGGGTTGCTCTAAATAATCTGCTTCCTCTAAATCAGCCATCTCATTTCTGATGGTCGCAGGGCTAACTCCAAAGTCATACCTCCGAGCCAGAGTTCTAGAACCAACAGGCTCTGCAGTCATAATATATTCATTTATGATGGCCTTTAATATTTCCTTTTTCCTCTCTGTCATCTCCACTAGCAACCACCACCTTTCTGCAATTAGCACTCGATGTCGTTGAGTGCTAATAAGATGCTATAAATAAAATATCATCATTAAGCTGATTTGTCAAATATATTTATTTTAGATTAGATAAAATTATATTCACTATGCTCCTTGATTCATCGATATTCTTGGCTATCTAAGGTTAAAAAATAATGGATTTATTTTGAAATATGGCTGTCATACTTTAAAATTTAATTTAAAGATAGACTATTTGGGGACATTACGACACTTTTAAAATTAGCGTGTTTTAGCTACGGGTTTTAACCCGTAGTGTAACATATCACCATCACCACAGGTTGAAACCTGTGGCTAGTAAATTTATCATTATAAAAAGTGTCGCAATCTCTCTCTTTTAAGTCAGCATAAACTCTGCCAAGACCTGATTGGCTAATAATATTCCTTGCCAAGTCAGAGCTAGTCTATCATTAGTAATTGTGATTAAGTTCTGCTTAGAAAATTTATTAATTTCCTCATTATAAATATCATAAATAGATAGTCCAAATCTCTTTTCAAATTCTTTTAGACTAATCCCCTTTATCAATCTCAATCCTAACATCATCGTCTCTTCAAGCTCATCTTCTCTAGTTAAGCTCTGATAATTCTCTACAGGCAACCTACCTTCTTCTATACTCTGACAATATTCTTCTAAAGCAGAATAATTATAACCTCGTCCCACTCCATCATAAAAATGGGCACCTGCTCCTAGGCTTAAATAGGGTTCATTCTTCCAATAGATTTGATTATGTTCACTATCATAATCTTTTTGGGCAAAATTTGAGATTTCATACTGCTGATATCCTTTACTTTCAAGTACATCTTTAGTCAAATTATACATCTTCAAATCTAACTCTTCACTAGTAGGAATCAATTCTCCTTTACTTAACATCTGGTAAAAAGGTGTCCCTTCCTCAATCTTGAGATTATAAGTAGATAAGTGATTGGGCTTAAGTTTACAAGCTTGCAGTAAGGTATTCTGCCAATCTTCTAAGCTCTGGTCTGGTAAAGCAAAGATTAAATCAAAGCTGATATTATTAAAGCCTACCTCTCTAGCTAGGTGATAATTATCAATTGCCTCTTGTGCTGTATGAATCCTGCCAATCTTCCTTAACATCTTATCACTAAAACTCTGTATCCCAAAGCTCAACCTATTGACTCCAGACTCTTTAATCAAGCTCAGCTTTTCTTTATCTACTGTCCCAGGATTAGCCTCTATTGTTATCTCTATATCCTCTTTGATAGCAAAACTCTGATAGCATTTATCTAATATCTTAGCTATCTGATTCCCCTTTAAAATTGTAGGAGTTCCTCCACCAATAAAGATACTCTTAATCTTCGGAGAATATTTTTCAGCCAATAACTTTATTTCCTGAGACAAAGCAGCTAAGTACCTATTCTTTAAAGATTCTTTAGCAGCAAAGGAGTTGAAGTCACAATAATAGCATTTACTGACACAAAAAGGGATATGAATATATAGTCCAAACTCTTTCATAAGCATCACCTTTATCTTTTCTATAATAATGTATAAGGGCGAACACGAAGTTCGCCCTACTTAATCTTAAACTAAATCTTATTCTTAATTTTTAGTCACCTATCTCTAAAACAGCCATGAAGGCATCTTGAGGAATCTCTACACTTCCCACTTGCTTCATCCTCTTCTTACCCTCTTTTTGCTTCTTCAATAGTTTCTTCTTACGGGAGACGTCTCCACCATAACACTTCTGTAATACATCCTTACGTCTGGCACTGATAGTCTGACGAGCAACAATCTTATGTCCAATTGCAGCCTGAATTGGTACTTTAAACATCTGTTGTGGAATAAACTCTTTTAATTTTTTAGTTAGCTCTTTACCAACATCATAAGCAAAATCACGGTGAACAATACAAGACAGTGCATCAACAGGTTCTTCATTAACAAGAATATTTAGTTTAACTAAATCAGCCTCCTGATAGCCATTAAATTCATAATCGAAGGTTGCATATCCTCTTGTTCTAGACTTTAATTTATCAAAGAAGTCCAATACAATCTCACTTAACGGAATATCATAGGTCAATCTTACCCTAACCTCATCTAAGTATTCCATATTCTTAAATTGACCCCGTTTACCTTGACACAACTCCATGGCTGCTCCTACATGCTCATCAGGTAATAGAATCTTGGCCTCTACTACTGGCTCTTCAATCTTATCAATCTCTTGAGCATCTGGCATATTTGCAGGATTCTCTATTTGCAAAACCTCTCCATCGGTCTTGTAGACATTATAGATTACACTAGGTGCAGTAGTAATTAAGTCTAATCTATACTCTCTTTCTAAGCGCTCCTGCATGATTTCCATATGTAAAAGGCCTAGGAAACCACAACGATAACCAAATCCCAAAGCTTCAGAAGTTTCTGGTTCAAAGGTTAAAGATGCATCATTTAACTGCAACTTCTCCAAAGCATCCCTTAACACATCATAATCTTTACCATCAACTGGATACATACCACAAAAAACCATTGGCTTAGCAGGCTGATATCCTGATAAAGGCTTGTCAGTTGGATTTTCAGCATCGGTAATAGTATCTCCTACCTGAGCATTCTTAACATTTTTGATACTTGCTGCCATATAACCTACCTCTCCAGCAGATATCTCTTTAGATGCCTTCATCTTAGGACGGAAGGTTCCTACCTCATCAACTTCAAAGATCTTCTTAGTAGCCATCATCTTGACCTTCATTCCCTTTTTAATCGTACCATCTATTACTCTATAATAACAGATAACCCCACGGTATGGATCATATAAAGAATCAAAAATTAATGCTTTTAAAGGTTTGTCCTTATCTCCAGATGGTGGTGGTACCTGTTTTACTACTCTCTCTAATAACTCTTCAATCCCAATTCCTTCTTTAGCACTGGTCAAGATAGCATCATCAGGATCTAACCCAATATCAATCAACTCTTCCTTTACCCTATCTGGATTAGCACTTGGTAGATCTATCTTATTGATTACAGGAATTATCTCCAAGTCATTCTCTAAAGCTATGTAAATATTAGCTAAAGTTTGAGCCTCTACCCCTTGGGCTGCATCAATTACTAATAGTGCACCTTCACAGGCAGCCAAACTACGTGAAACCTCATAGGAGAAGTCCACATGCCCTGGAGTATCTATTAAATTTAAGGTGTAATCATTACCATCTTTGGCTTGATAAGCCATTCTAACCGCTTGAGCTTTAATAGTAATTCCCCGTTCTCGCTCCAAGTCCATCGTATCTAATAACTGTTCTTCCATCTCCCGTTCTGAGATTGTCCCAGTAAATTCTAATAATCTATCAGCTAATGTAGATTTACCATGGTCAATATGAGCAATAATACAAAAGTTACGAATATTATTCTGATTAATCTTAGCCATTAAGTACCTCCTCTTTCATGTACATTATCTTTCCTAATTATAACACCCATTATTACATTAATCAAGATAGTAAGGAGTAGCTAAATTCCTTCATTGATTAAACTAGCCAATACATTAGCTAATAGCCTAGATGACCTTTTAGCCTCTTCTAAAGTATTCTTAGCTCCACCAATCTCTAATAACAGAGCATGGGGATGAACCTGTTGATTATATCTTCTGTTACTTAATAACTTCACATCTCTTAATAGACCAGGGTACATGGTATTCATTTTTATGGCTAATTTTTTAGCAAAGGCTACATTTTCTTCCCAATGGGGATTGGGTAAATATTTATTATTAGTTACAACAATCATTATCCTAGCAACTTTATGTCCATTAATTGTTGTAGTAATTAAGTTTCTTCCCCCTTGACCAATGGCATCACGATGAATATCAAAGATCATCTTTAAATCAGAATTATCATCTACTATTCTTTGCGCAGTTCTTAAAGAATTTATATATGATCTTGCATAATTTTTATCATTAACGGTTTTAGAATGGACTGCTAATATCCCATATTTCTCCCTTAAAGTCCTAGTCAATTCATCACCTATTATTACTATATCTCCTCTCTGTCCAGCTGCTGCTCTAGCATTATATCCTTTATTATCATAATTTTCAGCAGTATGAGTATGATAAATACCAACCAATGCTTGATTAGAATCTATAACAGTTTTTTTAGGGAATAAACTCTCTTGATTTTTTTCTGATATTCTCTCGGTTACTTCTTTTTGCTCAATTGGCTTTGAAGGTTCTGTCTGCCAAAATTCTAACTCTACCTTCACCCTCTCTTCATTATCATGAGTACCTTCTGCTCTCAACTTTTCCTCTACAGATTGATTGGGCTTCTTAACTGCTTTAACCCTATTCATAGCTGAAGCAACTCGTACATCATCTTTTAATTCAAAAAAGGATGGAGGCAAATCTGTTGCAAAAGTACAAGCTAATTTAATCAAAGAATTTACCCCTTGGGACTGAGCTAGGCTCTTCTGATTATCTACCCTAACAATTGGCAGGCCCTCTCTTAAAACAAGTTTAGAATGAAAGTCATCAAGATAAAGAAAATTAACTAGATAGTAAAGAAGTTTATTAGCAGAAAAGCTATTACCTACAGATAGTTTATCTATAATATTGTATTTATGAACTATTAAACCAGTAAAGACTAAAAATAAAATTAAATATAAAAGAATGATGCCTGTTACAAATCTATGTTGATCTCTGAACATGATCATCACATCCTAATTTAAGGAATTTCATAATTGCCTCTTCCTAATGAAGTTTCCTAATATAATAGAATAATAATATAATTGATTTTTTAGTTTTCTATAAGCTAAATCATAAATCAATCTCTTTTAATTTTAGTTAAGTAATTTATAAAAATTTATGTACTAAGTATAAAATTTATTACATTGAAATTAGAATTATTCTTAAATTCTTAGGATAAATTGACTTTTTCAAATCAATTTATCTATGCTTATCCAAATATCAAATGAACCTTAAGAGAGATAGTGCGACACTTTCGTGTCTTAGTTAACAGTGTACAGTGGTTTACACGAAGAGTCTTATATTTTAGACTCGTAGGGACGGTTGACAGTTAAGTTCAAAAGCACTAAAAGCCCTTAAAATATAGGGTTTTGT
>NZ_JBSQYM010000090.1:0-12079 GCF_055140805.1 Orenia sp. | reverse complement strand
TAATTTAAATATCCTAATAATTTAATACCTTTAAGTTCTTAACTAAAAACCTTAAAAGATAACTTTCAGCAACGAATCTACCGAATTTACGCGAATAAAGCTAAAAGATTAATTAATCTTTTAATCTTTAATTCGTGTTAATTCGTTACTAATCTTTAGCTTTTGATCTTTAGTCTTTTATTACACTTTAGACTTGGATATCTATAACAGCATACTTACTTATATAATTTTCTATTAAAAACCATCTATTCATATAATATTTATTTAAACTTTGACTTATGCTATTAAATCAATTTATTGAACCTAAAACCCTAAAATAATTGGAATAAAAAAATTAAATCAATAATATGCCTTGCTGTTAAAAGCAAAACTTTATATAATATAGTTATTGACATAATTTCAACGGGGTTAATAATATAAGTATCAGGGGGACTAAAAGTAATGAAAATCTTAATAGTCTATAAATCAATTCACCATGGTAATACCGAAAAAATTGCTAGAACAATGGCAGATGTTATTAATGCCGATATATTATCCACTAGAGATGCCACACCTCAAATCATTGGTAGATATGACTTAGTTGGCTTTGGTTCAGGAATATATTTTGGTAAACATCACCATAAATTATTAAGTTTAGCAGAAGACTTACCAACAGTTCAAGGAAAAAAAGCCTTTATCTTCTCTACCAGTGGCTTGAGAAAATTACCTCTTATTCATAATTTTAACAAAGAATTAAAGAAGAGATTATTGGAAAAAAACTATAAATTAATTGGGACTTTCTCTTGTCGAGGCTTTGATACCTATGGACCATTAAAGTTAATTGGTGGTATCCAAAAAGAAAGACCTAATGATGAAGATTTTACTAATGCTATAACCTTTGCCGAAAATTTAATAGAATAAAAAGATAAAAGACCAACTACTGTTGGCCTTTTATCTCTCTGCTAGGTCAATATAATCAATCAACCTCTTCCCATCTTCCAAAGAGATAATATCAATTTTATCATCAATTACTGCAAAAGTAGCAATTTGTGGTTCCTGCTTAGGCAAAGATATACTACCAGGATTTAATAATATCACCCCGTCTACTTCTTTAGCTACTGGTTGATGAGTATGTCCAAAGATTAAGATATCAGCACCAAATCTTTTAGCAAAAGCAACTCTATCCTCTTCTTTCTCATGCTGATAACCATGATAGATAACAATTCTACAGCCATTATCATCAACTACCGCATATTCAGGTAAAGGATAAGGTAAGACCCAATCATCTACTACCGCATCTACATTCCCTTTCACAGCTAATAAATCCCCTTTAAATTGATTGATCTCTTCTACTAAAGCTTTAGTATTATACCCATCTGGTAAAGGGTTTCTAGCTCCATGATATAAAATATCACCAGCCACCAAAATCATATCAACATCATCCAAATATTTAGTTACTCTTTTAAAAGCACTTAAACTACCATGAATATCACTAATTACACCAATTCTCAATATGATCACCTCTAATCTATCTTTTTATATTATATCAAAAAATTATCTATTTATATTCAGCCAGGCAAGTTTGATCTTTTCCTTTTCTCTTGGCTCGATATAATTCAGTATCAGCAGCACTAATTAACTCTTTTTGAGACAATCCTACTTGATAACATGCAACCCCAATACTGATTGTAACCTTTAACCTTAGATTATCATATTCAACTACCATATTTCTTACTAACTCATTCAACCTTTCTCCAATAGCTAACACAGCATCAGCACCGGTTTTAGGCAAGATAATTGCAAACTCTTCTCCACCATATCTGGCTACTATATCTAAAGCTCTTGCTTCTTCTTTTAATAATCGTGCCAGACACTTTAATACCTTATCACCAGCTTGATGGCCATAAGTATCATTGAACTCTTTAAAGTTATCAATATCCATCATCATCAAAGATAATTCAGTTTTCGACTCCTTAGCTTCAATTATCTCTTCTCTTAAGGAATCCTGTAAGTAACTATGGTTATATAGTTTGGTTAAGCCATCTCTAGTAGCTAAATCCTCCATCTGTTTATACATAGTAGCATTCTCAATAGCAATAGCAATCTGATTAGATAAGGTAGTTAAAAAGCTCTTATCTGCTTCTTTAAAGTTTCTGGGAAAATCCAA
This sequence comes from Orenia sp., assembly GCF_055140805.1. Taxonomy (NCBI): domain Bacteria; kingdom Bacillati; phylum Bacillota; class Clostridia; order Halanaerobiales; family Halobacteroidaceae; genus Orenia; species Orenia sp. Next base: position 9,933 of record NZ_JBSQYM010000090.1, on the reverse strand, counting down.
CTGTGCTGCAGTAATTGCTCCCAGCATATTATCCCTTACTTTTAGTGGAATACAGACAGCTGAGATTAGATTTAATGTTTCAAACTGATTCTTAATCCCCTCACTTACCTTATCAGTAATCAAAACACTATTAGTCTGAATTAAATTATCAGCAGTCTTTTTAGCTAATTGAATTAATTTTTTAGTCTCTTTATTATCTGGAACTCCTATAGATGAGACCAACTTCAACTTTTCATCCTGCTTGTCTAATAAAAAAAGCCCTGCCATTGATACCCCCATAGTCCCTAAAACAACATCAACAGTTAAATCAATCACCTCATCTAAATTTAAAGTAGAGTTAATAGTATTACTTGTTCTCTGTAAAGTAGATAAACCAGCCATATTTCTCTCCATTTTTTCAAAAAACTCTGCTTTTTCAATAGCTAAGGGTGACTGTTCCACTACTGTTCTAATAGCAACTCTATGGAAATTGTTGAAAAAAGACTCTTCTGGATGTAAAAAAAAGATAATACCTGCCAAATCACCTTCAACAAAAATTGGAGATAATAACATTGAATTAAAACCACCTTCAACAAATAATTCTGTATCAGAGTGATTATCATTTACTAAAGAATCAACTATTACTATCTCTCCTTCAGTCAACTGATAGCCAAAATATTTTTCACCTTTTTTAATCTTAACCTTCTTCCAATACTGTCTATATAAATCTCTATCTAAACCTTTTAATGATTTAACATCTAGATAAGAGTCTTCCTCTTCAGATTGAGCTAATAAGCCTCCTACCTCTACCCCTAACTTCTCACAAGCAATCTCAATTAAAGCTTCATAAGTATCCTCTAATGTAAATTTGGAGCTTAATTTTTTATTGATATCATGTAATCCAGTTAAACTACTACAGGTTAAATTAATATCTTTTAATTCTCTCTCTTTACTACATATCAATTCCAACCTCTTTTTATGAATATCAATAACTAACAGTACCGACCAGAAGATTATAGTATTAATAACTAGATATAAAATAGCTTTATCTTGAAATATTAGTGTTATTGCTAAAAGTAAGCTGATTACTAGATTTTTTAATTTAGTATCAAGATTATCTAATTTTAGTATATGATAATTATCTATCACTATTCCCAATAATATACTATCTAATCCCAGAGGATAAAGATTGATCCTCAAATAACAACTTAATATAGCCATTATAATTCCGTTTATAAGGCCATAAGGAAATTTAAAAAAATTCCCAACCAATAAGATCGTTAAATAATATAACCCTAAATTATATCCTTTAAAAAGACAAGTCAGTAGTATTACAATTGTAATAACAATCAGGTTAAAGAATAACTTACCTTTAGTCTCCAGGTTACTAATCCTCCCCTTAGAAAGAGGCCTTGCATTGATTACAATATATGTGACGGATATAAAGATAAAAAGTTTCAAAATAGCCTGAACAAATAAATTCATCTCTTCCATAGTTAGTTGCCCCCGTATCTTTTAGTTAATTTAAAGGTTAGTAATGTAAGTAATATAGGTCTATAAAAAAATTATAAAAGTAATTAATTATAATAATTGATTTTACTAGAAATTAATATAAATAATAATAACTTGTCATTCTTTATATAAAACTATATTTCCTATAGTATTTCTAGATAAGGTCTAATTTTCCCTGCATAATTAATAATCTTTCAAAACATTTTAGCATAGATATTAATATTTTGTAATAATTTTCATATTATTCATATTAATCCCAAATATCAATCCGTATTATTATAATTTTTCTGCTTTCAAGAAATTAAAGATTTCTTATATAATCTTATAAATAATTGGCTATAAAAGCTCTAATATCCTTATATCTATTTTTTAACTAATAAATTGCTGAAGAATAAATTGGGTCTAAAGACCCAATTTATTCTTCTTCAACTGCTAAAATCTTAATTTGATTATTGTCATCTCTATCAAGATTTAATGCAATCTCCATATCCTCCAACTTTCTTTTTTCATGACCATCTAATTTAGCACGTTTAACTTGTAATTGCATTGCAAAACTCCTCTCTTTGAACTTACTTTTTATTCTTATTATTTAGATGACTTGTTTATAGCATTTCAAAATTTAAAGAGCTTTATGTATTAATCATTTTTATTCTTCAAATAATCTTTGGCATGTAACAGGGCCAGTACTGCCAAAGAATGATTGATTGAGCCACTAGAGATCAACTCATCTATATCTGCTAACTTTATTAGTTTGATTTCGATATCTTCTGTTAAATCTAAATCCTGCTCTCCTACTAAAGAAGCACCTTCTGCCAAGTAAAAATGACAATAATTATTCTGAATTGCAGGGTTAACAGCTACCTTTCCTAAATAAATCATATTTTGACTGGCATAGCCAGTCTCCTCTAACAATTCTCGTTTAGCAGCAACTTCTGGGTTATTCTCCCCTACATCTAAAGTCCCAGCAGGAACCTCTAGAGTAATATCATCAATTCCGAAACGATATTGTTTGACAAACACTACCTCATTTTTAGCCGTAATTGGTACTACATTAACCCAATCCATAAACTCCATCTTAAAAAAGGGATAAGAGATCTTTTTCTTGTTATGATAACATAATTCTTCTTTAAAAGAAACAATTCCCCGCTGATATATCACCTTACTATCTTTCTTTTCCCAAATTTTCTCCATATAACTACCTACTTTCATTTAACTTTAATAATAATTCAAAAAATAAATATATATAAGATAAATTTATCTTATATCCCAAAACCAATTAAATTCTTGATAATCCTTTCCATTTAGCTAAAACTACATTCTTAGAAAAATCATCTTAAAGGGTGTTTGAAAAATCTTTTAATAATTAATCATCGAGAAATTGACATTGTATATGTACTATAAATTTCACTCTTAAGATTAAGAGGGGTTGGGGGCGTTGTGAGACTTTAAGAACTTCCCCCTCCTAACTTCCCCCCTTAAAAGGGGAGGAATAAAAAGTGTTTAAAGTCCTCTCCTTATCAGGGAGAGGATTTAGGAGAGGGTATTTTTTAAACTAACACTGATATTTAAACCTGTCGCAATATCCCCATTAAATTACACTTTAGTGTCAGGAATCAGTATGTTCTACAGATTCCTGATAACCGATTCCCGATTCCTAAGATGTCGTAATATCTTTCTATTGTTTCATTCTAAAGTTGGATATCTATATAGAGGTTCGTAAATCTAAAATAAAATTTAACCATGATGCTTATACAGAGAAAAAGTGATATTTAGGAGGTAGTTTGGTAGGAGTTAAAATCAAAAAATAAAAGCAATATTAAATCTAGGCTTTAGACTTGGAAATCTATAATATCAATTAATTAAGATTAGCTTGAGATTGATAGCACCTTAAGCTCACTCGACTTTATACTCATCATCATCTAAAGTATAGTCATTATTATTATTCTGCTCATATTTATCAATCAAATTGAACATATAGTTCCACACAACCAAAGCAATAGCTGTATCATCCAACCATCCAAAAAAAGGAATCAACATCTCTGGAACTAAATCTAATGGAGATATAATGTAAACTAAAGGAAAGAGCAATAAGACTTTCTTCATTAAAGGCACTTGTGGATCACTAATATACTTACTTGCTAATCTTATATTCTTAATAATCATTTTAAAAGTGCTTAATTTTTTTCCCATATCTTCACCCCATTATTTAGTCTACACAATTTTAATTATAAATATTTTTACCTTCATAAACTAGGAACTATAACCTCAAAAAATCTATCTTTATCAGCACCACAGACTGGACATCTCCAACCATGGGGCAATTCTTTAAAAGGAGTTCCTACTTTAATATCTCCTTGATTGTCACCCAAACTTTCATCATACTCATAACCGCAAACCTCACATTTATATTTGACTAGTTTATTACTCACAACTATCACTCCTTAGTAACTAGTATACAGAAAAACAAACTACTTAAGGTACTATAATACTTCTTATTTATTTTTTTAATCTTTACTCATTGTTCTTTCCTATTTCACTCCAAAGTCTGATGTCTATAGCCACTTCTTTCTCTTAAAATAAAATAACATCCCAATTACAATAGCTAGCATCACTATTAAAGTAATCGGATATCCCAAATTACTTTCAAGTTCTGGCATATATCTAAAGTTCATCCCATAAATCCCTGCTATAAAAGTCAACGGAATAAAAATTGTAGATATGATTGTTAAAACCTGCATAATTTCATTCATCTTATTATTTACATTTGATAAATAAGTATCCATCATACCATTGATTATATCTCTAAAGGTTTGAATTGTATCTATTGTCCTTTCAATATGATCATTAACATCCTTTAGATAAAGAGTTGTACTATCTTTAAACAGCTTGTTATCACCTTTGAGCAGATTATTAAAGATACCCTTTAAAGGCCAGACTGACTTCTCCAAAAAGATCATTTCATGTTTAACCTGCTGTATATCAGATAATATATCCTGAGAAGAATCAAGTAATAAGTCTTCTTCCATCAAAAAGAGCCCTTCACCAATCTCATCTAATACTACAAAATAATTATCTACTATCACGTCTAACAGAACATATGCCAAATAATCAGCACCTAAAGTTCTTAAGCGAGAACTTTGACTTCTAATTCTCTCTCTAATATTATCAAAGACATCTCCTTCTTTTTCTTGAAAGGTAAGCACAAAATCCTCTCCTAAGATAATACTCAACTGCTCTATATCTATCTCTTCTTCTTTGTAATCATAAGAGAATAATTTAATTACAAAGTAGACAAAATCATCATAGCAATCAACTTTAGGGCGGTGGTTTGTATCAAGTATGTCCTCTAAGACTAAGGAATGGATATTGAAAACATCCCCTAAGCTTTTAACTACTTCTATATTATGTAATCCATCAATATTAATCCACTTTATCCCTGTTTTTTCTTTATAAGCTAAAGCCTCTTCAAGGCTGATATCCTTCTCTTCTACATAGCCACCACTACTATAATTAAAGACTGTTATCTTAACCTCTTCCTCCCGCTCTTCTCCTCTATAAACTAAAGTTCCAGGAGGTAATCCACTCTTATTGATCGAGCTCTTTTTAAATCTATAAGCCATTACTAATCCTCCTAATCATCTTACCTGCTCTGCCATTCATCTTTTAAAATAACGTAACAGATTTCATCATGATATCTACCATTTCTGTATCTCTTTTTCCTCCTAATTCCCAAGAGCCATTCTTTAAATCTAATTTAACAAAATCGATCTGTCCAATATAATCTCCAGTCTCTACATCTGCAATCACAAAACCTGTCCATTCATTACTCATTGCTTTATCCAAAAAATCCCTTGTATCCTTTTCAGAATTTGGATAAAGAAAGATATCAGATAAGTATCCCGTAATCTCAGGGTTAATAACCCATCCTCTGATTTCTTCAAAATCAGAGGACTTATACTCCCTTAACATAACTCTTTGACCATAAATTCTTGACATTATTAATATCCTTCTTAAACCTTTATCAATAATATGTAATTATCCTTCTAGTTGAGCAATCACCATATATTCATCTTTAGTGACTAATTTCCAATCCCTTAATTTAAAACTATGCTCATCTAAAAAGCTCTCTATCATGCCTTTAGAGTATATCTTGATTTTCTTCTTAAATAAAGTCGATAATAAATTCATTAACTGTCTAATAGGAGTTGCTTTCCAATTATCAGTAATAACTAAATAACCTTTAGGCTTAATTACCCTCTTTATCTCTGTCAAGACTCTTTCAGGATGGCGATAATGTTGAAAGGAATCGATACATAATACCAAATCAAAGGAAGATTCATCCCAAGGTAATATTTCAGAATTACAGAGGATGAGATCACTATTAACTCCCAATCTTCGTTTAGCAGCTTTTAGCTTATCTGCTGATGAATCTATCCCTGAGATCGATACATCTGTATAAGCCTTAGCAATAGTTTCTAATAAATATCCTTTTCCACAATCTACATCAAGTACCGACTCAAACTCTAAATTCCCCAAAATATCTATTAAATTTCTCCGAATTACTTCTATCTTCTTTTGATAACTATTAACACTATATCTGCTTGATGGAAGAGGAAAAGACTGACCTATACTATCTTTATACATATTCTGACTCTCCAACTCTCTTTGGCCTCCTTTGTAGTTAGCCTACCCTCTGATAACCTTATACTCTTCTAAGCAGACGATATAATATTTATGATTAACTGTAATTTATATTATTTCTATAAAAGTTAAAAAATACCTTTCTCTTTTGAATATAGTTTTATTTAAAATCTTCCAGTTGTAGTTGAATTAATATTTCATTTTAAATTTACTAAACTCACCTTGATAATCTTCATCTATTATCTCAACATCATCCACTTGAGATAAAGGAGAGCCTTGCTTAAGGAAATCTATCATCTTATTCACCTGAACCTCATCACCCGCAATCACAGCCTCTACTCTACCATCAGCAAGATTTTTGACCCAACCTCTTACCTCCAATTTATTTGCCTGTTGATTAGTATACCAACGAAAACCTACTCCTTGTACATGACCACTAATATAAAGATGTTTTCGTACTTTAGAGTCCATTAATTATCCCTCCAATATATTATAACTTAAAACTCACCTTTATCGATTAACTCTAAGGCAATATCTACTATCTGAGGTGAAAACTGTTTACCCCTATTATTCTCTAACTCTTTAATTGCAACTTCCCTTGATAGCTTCTGACGATAAACCCTATCATTTACCATACTATCCCAAGCATCTGCTACAGATATAATTTGAGATACCAAAGGAATCTTATCACCTTTAAGCCCTTGGGGATAACCAAAACCATCCCACCTTTCATGGTGACAATAGGTGTAAATCGCAATTTCTTCCAACTCTTTAGAATGGCTTAATACCTGATAACCCCAAGTACTATGCTTCTTAATTTCGGCAAACTCTTCATCAGTAAGTCTAGTAGTTTTGTTTAAAATATTCTTATCTACCAAAATTTTACCTATGTCATGGACTAAACCAGTGAAGTAAACAATCTCAATCTCCTCTGTACTCAACTCTAATTTCTTAGCAATCTGTGCTGAGATATAAGCAACATTTTCAGAGTGCCCTTTAGTATATTTATCATGTATCTCTAAGATATTTATGATAGAGAAGATAGTCTCCTCTTGGAACTTCTCTCTGATATTAATATAGCGTTGCATTGTTAAGAAGGCTGAAGCTATACTCCCAAAGGATTTTATGATTTTAATAGATTCATTACTAAAAGATTCTTCCTTACTCTCTTTAGCAATATCTAAGGAGATACCACCTAAGACTTCCTCACCAATCTTTAATTTAACTAATAAAGTAGATTTAATCGGAATAGTAGCTATATCAAAATCATCTTGTTGGCTTGTAGCAATAAACTCTTTATCTTTTCCCATAATATCTTCTACTATAACCACATCATCTTCTGGCAGAAAAGCATCTTCTATACTTAATAACTTCAGAAAATCTAAATTGTGACCAATAGCATCAATAAACTCCCATCTTCCTTCATCAATCAAATAAATACTACCATAATCAGCTTCTGGAATTAACTGTTGAGCAATCTTTAATAATCTAGATAAGAACTTACTATCTTCATCGAAGATATCTTTAGTCAAACTAGAAGTAAGCAAGATAATCTCCTGCAACTTCTCTGTTAAAGAATCTAATTCCTGATTAGACTCTTTAAGTCTCTTATTTATCAAGTCCTGCTCTTTAAAACTAACTAATAGTTCACTAGTCATATTCTGATAGGTAGACAATAATGTATTTACTTCTTCAATATCTGTCCTATCAATCTTCTTATAAAAATCACCATTATTATCTAGCTTAAATCCCCTCATATTCTCTGCAAGTTGAGCAAAGGGAATAGATAATTTTTGATAGATCCTTTTATTTAAAGTGACTATAATAAATGAAATTAACATCAATATCAGAAATAAACCAAGCAATATCAAAAACCTATGGAATTTAACATTAGAATAATCCAAATTAATCTTTAAAATATAATTTTGTTCCAAACCTAAGTCCTTATCTGATTTAAGAGTAAAGGGAATATAAATTTCATCTTTGGGCTTATTTAACCTTCTCTTTTGAATATCAATATCACTAATATCCTCCTTACTAATTGATAAAGTGCTTTGCTCTCCTAAGGATATATCCATTGAAGCAGAACTTATAGGCATAAAGCCATCATTATATAATTTTAAATCCTTTACTAAAAAGAGCTGGCCCTCTAACTCTTTAATTGTATTGATTAGCTCTTCAAATAAGTTGAATTTAAGAGGAACTCCTAACTCTAATATGTCCCCATTCTTTAATTTTATATAACCATACTTACGGGGAACACTCCTTCCTAGATTATAAGTCAATCTATGTAAGAGAACCTCCCCCTTATCTAATCCTTTGATCTTTGTCCATAACTTAGGATAATCACTAAAGTTCAATCCTAAATCATCACGATAATTTGTTTGGATAATCTTACCACTAGAATCAATTAAATAAAAGTTTATCTCTTTATCTGATAAGATATTAGGGACTTTTAGCCCTGCTCTTATCTCTTGAAGGTATTGGTGTAGTCTAGCTACTGATAATTTATCAAAATCGCCAGCTTCAATTTTATCTGCAAACTTTAATATAATATCTTCAATAAAGGGATCATAACTTTTTTCAATCACCTGTAATGAATCATCAAACTGTTTCATATGTGAAAGTACAATCTTTATATTGGTTTTTTGGGCTAGACTATATATCTTATTACTTAATAGATAATTAATTGGGAAGATAACCACCAATAAGATTGATATAGCTATAATTAATAGACACGAGAAAAACTTTATATTGATTATATCCTCAAGTGATTGTTCTTTCATCAGTTACCCCTCCTACCTCTCTACTAATTGATAGATTCTATAAAAGTATTAAATTCAAGTTTAAAACAATAACCCTTATAAAATAATTAACCAAAAAATCAAAAAATCCTTCCAGTAGAGAAGAATTTATAAAAGTCCAATAGTCCAAGAGAATCTCTAAAATCTTATAACTTAAATTAATTTTAAAAATTATAGAAGATCTCTATGGTTGTCCTGAAATGATAAAAAGCTACCAACTCATGAGTCGGTAGCTTTGCCTAGTTAAGCTTTCCAAATACTCTTTTCACCATCTCCATCTACAGCATCTTTATATACTGCTTTTTGAGCATTAATTTTGATAATATATCCATCCTCATTACCCATATGTTCAAAAGGACAGTATTCTTCTGCTTGTTTATAAAGATTAGAACCTTCTTGCCCCACTTCTGCTTGACCAAAGATTTGAACACCTTTAATAGTCTCATAATCACCATAAAATTCTGTACTTACTAATAAACAGACCTCCTTATTCTTCTCTAAATTTAAGAATTTAGAGCCACCGTTACTGTGGATATAAATCTCCAACCCTTCACCAAGAAAGTATTTAACTGGACTTACCCTTGTCTCTATTCCAGAAGTAGCTAAAGCTCCAGTATCCTTTTTCTTTAAAAAGTTTATAATTGTTGTCTTTAATTCATTGCCTGTTATAGTTGCTGTTGCCATATGTTCATGCTCCCTTCTTTACTTTATTTATTATTAGTATGAGCCATTCCTTAAAAAATATTATTTAATGCGATGATTTATTAGCTTAATTATTATTCTAAGATTATCAAGTTGTTAAATGGAAAAATAGAGTAAATTATGGTATTATCTTAATATAGACAAACAACTCTAGAATGAAACCTAAATATCCTACTAATTTAATACCTCTAATTCTTTAAACAAAAAACTTAAAGGATAACTTTCAGCAACGAATCTACGCGAATAAAACCAAATATTTAAAAAATTAATTAATCTTTTACTCTTTAATTCGTGT
>NZ_JBSQYM010000089.1:0-17341 GCF_055140805.1 Orenia sp. | reverse complement strand
AAAAAAATGAGTATAAATTAAGAAAGATCAAAGATTTTCAGCTAGAATTTAATTATAACTATTTAGATGCTGAAAATGAAAGCACTGGCAAACAAATTGGAGATATGCCCTATCATAAGTACAATGTTAATTTAAGTTATCAAATAAATGAAGCTAATAAAATCATTTTAGAAAATAGTTATACTGGAGAAAGAATGGATTATATTTCGGAAGCAGACATGGGAGCTTATTTTGTTTCTGATTTAACATATATCAGGAATTTAAATGATAAAACCAGTCTTTCAGTTGAAATCAACAATCTTTTCGACAAAGACTATGAAGTAGTAGACGGTTATCCAATGCCGGGCCGCAACTTTATGGTGAACTTAAGCACTAACTTTTAATTAAAAGCAAAAGAAAGGATGATGATAATGAAGTATAATAAAACAATATCTCTGACAGCCTTCCTCTTATCATTATCCCTTATCCTGCTGCTGGAAGCTGCTTCTTTAGGGCTTCTGGCAGAGGATATAAAACCTGTTGAAAAAAAAGAGGTTGAAATTGAACTATTATTATCTACTTCTAATCATCCTGCCGCAGAAAATACTCAGTCAGAAGGGAAGCAAAAACTTAAAGAAGCAAAAGCTGAGCAGGGAGATAATTTTTCTGAAAAGAAAGAGACACTGGCTGAGGAAACAGTTAAAAGTAGTTCAAACAAAAATGAAGAAAAGAATGATCATTTTGTCGAAGAGGAAGAAAAAGAAGTAGATGAAGCAGAAATTAAAACAGAAAAGATTCAGCAGGATAATGATTTAAAAACCGAAGAAACAGACGAAACTTCTTCAGAAAACAAAGAAGTAGAAGAAAAACAGGAGACAATGCCGGCCTGGTTAAATAATTCAAAAAATGAGACAGAGGAAGATAATTCAAAAGAAGCAGCAACTAAAAAAGAAGAAAATGAAGACAAATTTGATTTGGATAGTTATCTAGCTGAATTAGAAAATGATGATTCAGCTGATCAAGAAAATGAAGTTAATAAAAATTTAAGTAGTAGCAATCAGAATTCAGGAGTAAATGAACCAGAAGAAGCTGGAAAGAATAGAGATAATAAATCGGAAAACAAGGCGGAGAATAAAGAGTTTTCTACTGAGGGAGCCCCTCAGAATAATGAGAAAAAGGAAGTTTATGATTTAAGAAATGGCGAAAATGGCATAGAAAAGCCTGGTCTGAAAAATTATACTCAGCCAGAATATCCTTCTAACTTGAGAAAAAGAAATATTGAAGGTGAAGTAATAATATCTTTGAGAATAGATAAAGCTGGTAAGGCTCATGATTTAAAAATCAGTCAAAGCTCGGGTTATGACTCTTTCGATCAGGCTGCTCTTAGTGCAGTTTCCAACTGGAGATTTGAAGCTGCAGAAAAAGATGGTATTAAAGTTGAGGTAATTGTTAATCTGCCAATTCGTTTTAAGTTAAATTAACTGGAGGTAAAATTTATGATTACAGAGTTTATTGAAACAGCAGGTATTGTTTCCTATCCACTGCTTTTAGCAGCATTTTTTATGATTTTTATAGTTTTTGAGAGGAGTATAATATTTTTTTTAAATTATAGGCAAATTGATAAGGATAAATATTTAAAGGCAGTTCTTAATTTTAATGATAATAAACAGCAGGCCAGTATTTTAAAGAATAAAAAGGGAGTAGCTGCTGAAATTTATAATAATCTTTTAACTAAAAAACCAAAAAGTAGAGAGGAATTTAACTTATATCTTGATGCAGAAGAAGTTGATAAACTGCCGCAGCTTGAAAAACACTTAGGTTTTTTAAATTTTATTGCTCAGGTTTCACCAACCTTAGGTCTGCTGGGAACAGTAAGCGGTATGATCAAAACATTTCAGGTTTTAGGTGTGGGAGGCAGTCCGGAGCAGATGGCAGTAGGAATTTCAGAAGCTTTATTTACTACTGCTGCTGGCTTAATCATATCAATACCTGCTGCAGCTTTTTACCACTATTTTTATGCTAAAATAGAAAAACTCCATAATCAGCTCAATAACTTAAGGTTAGAAAGTGAGAGCATTCTTTATAAAAAAGAGATTAAGGAGCTGAATAATAATGAAATATCAGCCTAAAAAGAAAAGTTCAACTTTAAATCTGGCTCCAATGATAGATATTGTCTTTTTACTTTTAATTTTCTTTCTTGTTTCTTCAACTTTACAGGGAGAAGAAGCATTATATAATATTAGAGTGCCGGAGAGCAGCATTGGTCAGAGTTCAGAACAGAAAAATATTAGTATCTTTTTGGATCACGAAAACCAGATATATTATCAGGAAAAGGAATATAGCAGGCAGCAGCTGGATAAATTATTTGCTGAGTTAAATGCTGGCCCGGTCGAAAAAGTTAAAATCTATGCTGATCAGGAGAGTAATTTTGATTCACTAGTATTTTTAATCGAAAAATTTAAAAATAACGGCTTTCAAAATATATCTTTTGCCCTGAGGGAGGAAAAATAAAAAAGGATTTTCTCCATCTTATTAGAATTATATAATTAAGAGATTAATTATTAAGCAAATAAAAATAATGATTAGTAAACGGAGGGGTTATTTATGAACAGAAATGTAGGTATGTTTTTAGTTTTTATAGCTTTGATTTTATTATCTGTAATAGTAGTTAATGGTTTGTATTTTAATACTCCAGCTGTAGAAACAGCAGAAAGAGAAGCTCCAGTTGAAAAAATAGAAAAAGATTATATTACAACTAATTTAAGTATCAGCCAGCAGCAGGAATATGATCCTGATATTGTTGATGTGGTGCTTGGCTTTGAAAATGAAAGTAGAGAACAATCAGCAGCAGTAGAAGAAAACAACAGAATAATGAGTGAGTTGATGGCTATTTTAAAAGCGGAAGAGCTGGAAAATTTAGAAACACAGGGTTTTAGAGTTTATCCCTATACCAGATATGAAGAAAGAGAAGAAGAAAATGGTGAAGAAAGAGTAACTTATTATCAGGTCAATAATCAGATAAAATTCACTTCAAAAAATTTAGGAGAATTATCTGTTCTTTTGGGCAGATTACTTGATGCAGGAGCTAACAGAGTTGTTAACATAAACTATCGTTTAGAAAGCAACGAAAAAGCTTTAGAGGATGTTACAGCAGCAGCGTTAAGCAGTCTTAAAGATAAAGCTGCTTTTATGGCCGAAAATTTAGATAAGGAAAATTACAGAATCAAAGAACTTAATTTTGGACAGCAGAATATTTATGGCAGTGATGCTTTAAAAGCAATGAGCAGAACTGCAGAGTCAGCAAACTTTTCTGAAGTGCCTCTGGCAGAACAGAAGGTAAACATTAGTGTTTCACTTTCAGCAGAAATAGAATTATACTAAACTTAAAAAACTGAGTGCAGCTAATGCACTCAGTTTCTTTATTTATTATATAAATCTTAGGGATTTCTTCTTTAAAACTAATAAATAAATCATCTGTGACTTTTTCTATATATTTTTCTTTATTTTCTTTTTCACCTAATTCTTTAAAATAATCCTTATAATAAATGGGAATAATTTCATTATTAATTTTGAGACCAAATTTAAATAAAGAAACATTTTCTAATATATCAGCAATATACACTTTTAAATATTCTAGATATATCCATATATCTTCTACTGAAAATTCATCATACTCTATATTATCAATTGATATAGTTTCTAAAATCTTTCTATTTAAACTAACTTTAAATAAACTCCCTACTTTCATCTTCTTATTTAGAGTTTCAACAGTTATATAACCATTATTCCACCGCTAGATGTAGAATAGGTTATAAAATATATATAAATAATTTAATTTAGTACTGATATAACACATTATTATAGTAAAAAATATGTCTTTAGTATTTATATTTTAAAGAAACGAAAGCGGTATTTGAGTCATAATCTAATTTGCTAATAAATATTAAAGGTTAAAATTTAATCCAATATTGAATATATAACCTAGCGTGTTTCTCAATCTTTTGACCTTAAGAAAAAATTATTGTTTGAACGAAGCAAGAAATCCAAAAGACTAATATTTTAGCAACATTTATTTAGGAATACTCTATATTATACTGCAATCATAAATTTTCTAATTGCTGAGTGAGTTTAATTTTTTCAATGATTTTTTGCCTACTTTTTCATCTATGGGAAAAAGGTAGGTCGCCTATAGGCGAAACCTATACGATGAGTTAAGCAAAATCTTTAAAGTTATACCATAGACAAAGTAATAAAATCATCCAACTAATATAGTTATTCTATACCATTTACTCCATTCTTTTTAAATATTTAGCAAATAAAAACAACACACCTAACAAGGTGTGTTATCAAAATCAACCTAATATTAACCTTTATTCAAACTTTAGAACGCTTTCGCAACTCTTTTAGCCTCTTTAATTGAAGCTGCAACTGATTTCTCTAGCTCTTGACCTTGTAATACATTAGTCAATTCTGTGGAAATTGTAGTAAAATCTGTGATTCCTATAAAGCCTAAAATTGTTCTTAAATAACGCTCTCCCATCTCAAAATCTTGGGCTGGACCTTCACTATACTTACCACCTCTTGCTACCAAATATGCTACCTTCTTATCTTTAACTAATCCAATTGGACCTTCTTCTGTATATTTAAAGGTAACTCCTGCTACTATTAGATAATCGATATATACCTTCAAAATAGCTGGAATACTTAAATTCCACATTGGAGCAGCAATGATATACTTGTCAGCATTAATAAACTGCTTAACATATCTTCTAAGCTGACTATCCTCATTTGTAAATAGTTCTCCTATCATCTCTGCAGTCAAAGGCTTAATATCCTCTTGATATAAGTCTAAGACAGTAATTTCATCATTAGGATTGGCTTTTTGATACTCTTTAACAAAAGCCTCAGACATTTTAAAGGTATAGGAATTCTCCTTAGTTTTTGGATTAGCTTTAATATATAACACTTTGCTCATCTGCTCTCCTCCTTAATTTATCATCATTAAATATAAAGTAACCGCTTTAGCAATTATTATTCTTATAAGATACCAGTTTAATCTCTAAAATCCTAACCAAGTTACCTTTTCATTCAACTTGGGGTCTTCTCTAGGTGGTGCTGGTGGATTTATATCAGGATAGCCAATTGGAATAATCCCAGCAATCTGTTGATTATCATCAAGACCTAAAACTTTCCTTGTCTCTTGAGCATGAGCAACATGACCTGCAATCCAAACTGTACCAAGACCTTCTTCAAAAGCCACTAAAATTAAGTTTTCAATAGCAGCACTAACCGCCATTAAAGACTCCTCATCTTTAACCTTATCTCCAGAGGTTCTATAGGTGACAGCAATATGTACAGGAGCACCACCAAAATTTTTAGCATATTCTAACATCAAAGGCTTCTTCTTCTCTGGAATATACGGTGCATTAGGGATATATTTCTTAGCCCATTGGTAAAAGACATTACAGATCTTATCTACATACTCGCCCTTAGTCACAATAAAATCCCAAGGCTGACTATTTCCATTAGATGGAGCCCAGTTAGCTGCCTCCAAAACCTTCTTTATCTTATACTCGGGAATATCTTCTTCTTTATATTTTCTAATACTTCTTCTTTCCTTGATAACTTTTAATATCTCCCCCACTAGAACTCCTCCTTCTGCCAAATAATAATAATTACTATTATTATAGCAATTTAATTTATCTATTTCAAATATTTATATCTCTAATTTTATAATTTATTCCTAATTAATATCTGCTATTCTTTGCAATACTAGAAGAAAAAGATATAATTATCATTACTTTATTAATTTAATTAGCTTGATGCTAAACCATTTATAATAATCCCTAATCTATCATTAATATTTAAGCAATATTTTACAGATAATAAAAAGGCTATTAGAGCAAGTTTACTAGGTAATTTAATGGGACAAACTATAATAGTAATATTGTTTCTCACTGCTTTAACTATACTAGGAGTAGATTTAACCTCTAGCTTAAAGTTTCCCTTTTATAGCTTAAGCTCTCTACCTTTAGCAGGATTAGAGATAATCATCTTTATAGCTTGGATGACAGGCGTTATTCTTGAAGTTGGGATTTTTTATGTAGTATCTCTGGAATTAATAGTATCTTTATTTAGATTAAAAGACTATGAGATACTGATTATTCCTTTCTTTATAACCACTATTTCTTTAGGTGTATTTCAAACTGCAATTCCAGCAGTTCTTAAACATATCGGCTATATGGTTCCAATTAATGTATTAGTAGTAGAGATCCCCTTCCTGCTTATAGTTATGGTAATTTATCTAATAGGCAATAAAATAACTTAAATAAATTTAAAGAGTAAGTAAGTTGCAAGCAACTTACTTACTCTTCACTCTTCACTCTTCACTCTTCACTCTTCACTCTTCACTCTTCACTCTTCACTCCTTACTCTTCATCTTCTTTCTTAATTTTGCTTCAGCAGCCTTCGCAATATCCTTAATTCCATCCTTACCTATATCAAAATGTTCAGTTTCAGCAGCAGGAGAACCCATTAGAACTTGATCACTAAAGCGACCTACCTGTTGAGCCACATCCTCCTTAAAATTGCTCCATTCTCCTTCCACTTCAACCTCAGGAAAATTAAATCCTTCATTATTCTCTTGAAGACTGATAAAATCCTTATCATGGGTAGCTTTATCATATACCTCACCCATTAAACCACCATTATTTGCTCTAGTACCTCTATCATTTACCTTTATTTCACCCTTGCTCTCTTCTCTAATCTCTGCTTTCTCAGGTATAGACTTTCTTCTATCTGCTTTGTTGATATCTACCACCAAAACACCTCCCATTATTAGTTTGCAACTAAAATTTAAAATAATGCTAGGATTTTATGTTAATTAAATAAATCTTTTCCCAGTATCAATAATATCTTATTATCAAATACTAAGATTATAAACTATTTATAAGGAGTGAAATCTATGTTCAAACATGAAAAACAGTTATTACATGAGGTTAGAGTTGACCAACCCAATCCTGCTTATGCTGCTATGCTGCAAGAACAATTAGGAGGACCAAATGGTGAGCTAAAAGCTGGATTGCAATATTTTGCACAAAGCTTTAGGATTCAAGACCAAGAGATAAAAGATCTGTTCTTGGATATCGCTACTGAAGAATTCAGCCATGCAGAAATGGTAGCTCAGACCATCAATCTATTAAATGGTCATACTGTAGCTAATACCCCTGATACTGTTGGTCAAATAGAAGCTCAAGTTCTAGGTGGATTATCTCCTATGTTAGCTAATGCTTCTGGAGCACCATTCACAGCTAATTATGTAAATGTTACTGGAGACTTAGCTGCTGATATCCTGTCCAATATTGCTGCTGAACAGAGGGCCAAAGTAGTTTATGAGTATTTACATCGTCAAATAGATGATCAAGGGGTGAGAGAGACTATTGACTTCTTATTAAATCGTGAAGAAGCCCATAATGCTCTATTTAGAGAAGCTCTAAATAAACTACAACAAAAACCTGAATACTCTACTTATGACTTTGGAGTTACTGAAGATTCTAAGCTATACTTCGATTTATCTACACCTGGGAGATATTTTGATAATCCTAATCCAACTACTCCAAGCTTTGATAATCCACGTAAGATGGAAGATAAAGGTGCTCAAACTTTGCAACCAGTTCAATAACAAATAATAATCTAGGTATATCAATTCAAAATGAAACTTAATAGATATATTGTGACACTTTTTTATTATATAGTTAGAGGTTGGGTGGTTAGCTAGTTGGGGTTTCCTAACCCCTACCCATCTACCCTAAATGTATCTTTTTCTCTCTATAACATCATGGTTAAATTTTATTCTAGATTCAATAGCTTATAAGGTTAAATGGATGATAGTGATAAACAGCAAGTGATAAGTAAACAATTAAGTTTGTTACTAGTTACTAAATTAATCAGCCTCATCTTCATTTGGAGAAGAGATCTTAGTATCTAGATAAGCATTAATCAACCTTTTAAGTTCTTTTATTTCCTTCACTGACAGATCTTCAACATTATTCAACTGCTCTATTACAAATTTAAGATTACTGTTATTTCCCTTTCTCCGTTCCTCATTTAAGAAGAAGGTAGACAAAGTACTGGTAATCATTCCTATTAAAGATATTCCCACAACCATAATTAAAGCTGCAATCATTCTACCCTCAATAGTCTTAGGAGCAATATCTCCATAGCCTACTGTTGTAGCAGTTACTAAACTCCACCACAAAGCATCTTCAAAACTTCTATTTTCAAATTTATAAATACCTACTGCTCCTAAAAAAATAACTATAACTGTAAAGATTAACATATAATTAAGTCCATTGGTCTGGATAAATCTATGAAACCCTTTAATTGATCTGCGTACAAAGACAAATATTCTAGCAACTCTAAAAGCTCTGGTAATATAAAAGAACTGCCTTAAACTTAAAAGTCTAGACACCCTAGCTATTCTAAATAGCCTAAAAGCTTTATCAAAAGGAATGAAAGCAATTATATCTAACGAATTATTTGCAATATAGGTCAACCGCTCACCTCTTTTGATATGGGCTAAGCGTGAGCAGAACTCCAAAGCAAAAACTATACAGATAAAGAAATCTATATTTGAAAATAAATCTTCTGTCTTGGTAGAAAGATCAAAAAAACTCTCAGCAGTCAACATTCCTATCGCTATGACAGCTAAGATTAACATAAATATTTCAGTATACTTCTCTAAGCTCTGATTATCAAACCGATTATGGGAGTTGAACATTTAATTTTATACACCTCTATTATATTCTTTACTAATTGAGCAGAGATTAACCGAAGTTTTTTCTTTTTTAATCAATGATGTAACATGGGGATACTGCGACATTTTAAGCTTTAGCTACGGGTTTTAACCCGTAGTGTAACATATCATCATCACCACAGGTTAAAACCTGTGGCTAGTAAATTTATCATTATAAAAAGTGTCCCATTATCTTTATCAAAACAAAAAAACTGCAACCTCTGATTTAGGCTACAGTCTTATCTAATAATTTTTACAATTTGGGCATAAACCATATATTTTCATTCTATGATCTAGAATAGTATATCCTGTATCATCTTTTAATTTATTCTCAAAATCCTTTAAAGGACAATCTAACGGGATGATATCATCACACTCTATACAGATTAAATGGTGATGATGATTTCCATCAATCAATTCAAATTTCTGCTCATTGCCTGTTAAATTCAATGATCTAACAATCTTACCATCTTTAAAAGAGTTTAAGTTCCGATAGACTGTAGATAACCTTAGTTTGGGATAATCCCTTTGCAATTTAGCAAATATATCTTGAGCAGATAAAGGTCTTGTACTAGCAAGCAGTACCCTTATAATCATCCTCCTCTGTTTAGTCCATCTAATTCCTTTATCTTTCAACTTCTGTTCCCAAAGTTCTAAACTCCCCATACTTCTCCCCCATTTCAGGAACTTTAATAATTATTAATCATTTACTTGAACTTCTAATTCAGACTTTCTTAAGAAACTATTAATTCTCTTATATATAATAGTCCCAATTAAATAAACAACACTGGCTACAATAATAGTACCTCCCGAGGCTAAATCATAATAAAAGGATATAAATAATCCTGTATTAACTGCTAACAGACTTAAGCTAATACTATAAATAATAGTCTCTTTAAAGCTTTTAGCTAATTGTAAGCTCCCTGCTACTGGTAGAGTGATCAGTGATGAAACCAATAATCCCCCAATAATCCTCATTGATAAGGATACCGTAATTGAAACAAGTATCATAAAGAGTATATTCAAAACCTTTACTGGTACCCCTGCTAATTTGGCATCACTTTCATTAAAAGCCAAAAAGAAGAAACCATAATAAAAGTATAATATTACCCCTATAATCACTACCGCTAGAGGAATCACAGTCAATACGTCCTGTATAGTAACCATCGAAATACTACCAAATAAATAGCTAAAAATTCCTGAGTTATTATTGGATAAACTAATCAAAATAGTAGCCAACCCTAACCCTGTAGCTAGAATTATAGAAAGTGATAACTCAGCATAATCTTTATAATCTTTACGTAATTTCTCAATTCCTACAGCAGCTAAAATCGAGACAGTCAAAGCAGTATAAATAGGATAAATACCTAAAATCATCCCAATTGCTACACCAGTTAATGCCACATGGGATAAGGTATTACCGATTAGTGACAGTCTCTTTAATACCAAAAAAACACCAATTAAAGGGCAGATAATCGCTATAATATTTCCTACAACAAAGGCTCGTTGCATAAAAGAATAAGTAAATATATCTAACAACATTGGCTATTCACCCCCTGATGTTCATGCTTTGGTATCAATGATTTATTATCTCCTTTAATCTGATTTAAGTAATTAATATAATCAAATTGTTCTGCTTTATGCATAAATATGCTAGAATCCCCAAAACAAACAATCTTATTTGCTTGATCACTAATCACATAGATATCATGGGAGATCATCACTATAGTAATTCCTAACTCCCTATTCAACTTAGTCAGTAGTTTATAAAATTCATCTTGGGACTTGGCATCTACTCCTACTAGAGGTTCATCTAAGAAGATTATCTCTGGATTAGTGATTAAGGTTCTAGCAATAAATATCCGCTGTTGCTGTCCCCCAGATAACTCACCAATCTTTCGATATTTATAATTAGACATATCAACTAATTCTAAAACCTCATCTATTCTCTGCTCTAACTTTCTAGTCAATATTTTAAAAAATCCCATCTCTTGATATAAGGCTGCACCAATAATCTCTTTGACAGTAGCAGGAAAGCTAGAATTAAAGTCTCTTACCTTTTGTGAAACATAACCAATCTTCTCCCACTCTTTAAAATTCTTAACCGTTTTACCAAATAGCTTAACCTCTCCACTAGTTGCCTTTAAATTACCTATTAACAACTTCAATAATGTACTCTTTCCAGAACCATTAGGACCAATAAAAGCAATAAAATCACCTTTATTGATAGTTAAATTAATATCCTTCAATACATAATCATCTTCATAATTAAAGGATAGGTTCTTCACTTCAATTATCTCTTTCATCTTAGTCCACCAAAGCCTTTCTTAAGCTAGATAAATTCTGCTTCATAATTAAGACATAGTCCTCACCCTGCTTCTGCTCTTTAGCTGTCAAACCTGCAATTGGATTGAGAGTTAATACCTTCAAATCAGCCTCTTGTGCCAGTACCTGTGCTGTCTTAGGATTAGCCAAGGTCTCCATAAAGATATAATTTATACCATGCTCATAGGCTTCTTCAGTCAACTCAGCCAAATCTTTTGGACTAGGCTCCTGGTGAGGAGAAATACCAGAAACAGCTAGCTGTTCTAATCCATATCTAGCTGCTAAATATCCAAAGGAAGCATGGGATACCAAAATATAATTCTGCTTTTTATTAGCCAAAGTCTCTTTATAATCTTGGTCAAGACTCTCCATCTTAGTAGTAAAGTCAGCTAAATTTTGCTTATAAATATCTGTATGATTAGAATCTAATGCTACAAATTCTTCTTTCATTAATTTAGCAATATCAATCATATTAATGGGGTTTAACCAAATATGAGGATCATACTCCCCATGATTATGACTATACCCTTGATGATTATCTTCTTGGTCATGACCATGCTTGTGCTCTTCAAATTTAAGTAATTCAATCCTATCACTGACTCTAACAGTCTTAACTCCAACACTCTTAAGATTCTTAACAACCTTGTCAGCCCAAGGCTCTAGACCCAAACCATTATAAAAGAAGATATCCGACTCTTCTAAATTTGCTAGCTTTCTAGGAGAAGGTTCATAACTATGTACTTCAGCACCATTAGGTATTACAAGTTCAGTCTCTAGCTGATCTCCACCAATCTGATTAGCTACATAATAGAGAGGATAAAAGCTAG
Source organism: Orenia sp. (assembly GCF_055140805.1). NCBI lineage: Bacteria > Bacillati > Bacillota > Clostridia > Halanaerobiales > Halobacteroidaceae > Orenia > Orenia sp. The sequence goes on along the minus strand of NZ_JBSQYM010000089.1, from coordinate 5,416 downwards.
TATAAACCTTTAATTTATCTTGACTTACTTCATTGTCCACCTCTGCTTGCTTTTTGGTACACCCAGAGGCAATAATTATTACAAAAATAACAATAATTAAAGTAATTATCAATCCTTTTCTCATTTTAACACCCCGCCTTTTTGCAAATGATTTGCATTTAACAATTAAATATTAACAGATATCAATAAACCTGTCAACCAGCTCTGTTTACTTTATGCAAATTATTTGCATTAAATATCTATATTAATCTTACCCCAGTATATTATTCTTATACTATCTCAATTTTTAAATAGGAAGAGAATATCCCTTAATGGGTATAGTTTTAGCTACGGGTTTTAACCCGTAGTGTAACATATCACCATCACCACAGGTTGAAACCTGTGGCTAGTAAATTTATCATTATAAAAAGTGTCGCAAAATCACTATATTCTCTCACTACCTTATATTAAAGGAAAATTTCATCTTAATTTGATTAGATAACTTTGATTAGATAACTTTGATTATATTACCCAGATTAGTAAATTTAATTCAATAAAGCCAAAGCAAAGGAGCCTAATATTATAGGCTCCAATTAATTGATACAATTAGAAATTATTATCCTTATACCTAAAAAACCATAGAAGACACTCTCTTACCTTAAAGATAAGGAACATAGGTCCCTATTTAAATAACTTGATAAAGCTCTTTGGCATCTTCAATATTATCCAGTCGCTCTTTAACATAATCTCTAGCTTCTTCAAATCTCTTCTGCTGTAATTGTGAGACCCTCTTATTTCCATAAAATCTCCATTCTCCCCAATCACTTGCATCTAGATTCAAATACCCCATAAATCCTAATACATCTTTCAATGGATAGCCAAAAAAGACTCCAATCTCATGAGGAAACTCTTTACTTTCCAGTCTCTTCTTTAGGTGTTGAAGATACTTATCTAAACTATAAATCTTTGGATATCCGATTTCTCTTAAAAATTTTAGAATATGTTTATCTCTAAGATACCTATCTAAAGAAGAAGGATGATAAAATAAGACCTTTATCTTATTCTGCTTCTTCAGCTTCCCTACTTCCAAAACTCCTAGATTCTGATGCTCTAAAAGGCACCTTTTACATTCCTGCCAATAACAACAATCTCCACATTTAGAAAGAATGACATTTCTTAGTTCAGCAGGTTTAATTCCCATAATAGTAGCCCCAATATTGCTGAGTAATGACTTTAAATACTCTTTGTTACATATATTATGATTAGATGGCATTTTTCATCTCACCTACTTTATCCTCTTCTAAAAGTAATAGCTCTTCTACCCACGCCTTAATCATTTTGTCATCTTCTCGATTAGAATTGTCTAATTTAAAACCTTCAATATCTATATTTAATCCCATCTCTTTTAATTCACTCTCAAAGATATCAACCGTTTCACAAAAAGAGTGACAGTTTTTATTTAAAGGGCAGAAGGTAGCACCTTTTTTCTTAGATAGATCAACCTTTCCTTCAGCTAAAGCATTATATAAATTTATAAAAGAATCTTGAGAAATTTTAAAGTTTGAACTTGCTGAACCAAATATAATCAAATCAAATTCCTCTATCTCTTCAATATTCAATTTAGCTATATCCTTCTCTACTACTTCATACTTAACCCTTAGATATCCAGCTACCTTATCAGCCATCTCTTTAGTCTCTCCTATACTTCCATCATAGATAATAATTGCCTTCTCCATACTAACTCCTCCTTTCTAAATTCAATTTCTCACAAATAATTTTGGCTCTTCAACAAGTTTTGTGAAAATACTATATTTAAATTATTTTAAACATTTTTTTGCAACGAATCTCGCGAATGAACGCGAATTTAGATCAAAAGCTTTTCAATCTTTGATTTTAAATTTTTTTATCTCTAATTCGTACGATTCGCGTTAATTCGTTGCCACTAATCTTAATTTTTAAATATATTTCAAACTTCAATTTCTATGTTTTTGTTGTAACTAAGATTATCCTTAATCACAAAGTTCGTTGTTGAACCATAATTTTATTTAATAATGAATATAATCTCATATCATATCACATTGACATTTGATAATGATTGTCATTTCTAATACTAATATATCATCATTATATTATTTCTGTCAATATTTTTTGACTTTTATAAGCTTGTTGATTACTTTGAAATATGTAAATTATTAAGGTCTCATAAACCTTTTTATATTGACATTTCATCCACAGTATTGATAAAATTAATAATAATGATTTTCAATTTCGTATTCAGGGAGGATAAAATTTATGGAAAGTAGTTCGATTTCAAAGATTGATCTACATGAATTTGTAGAGAGTTTAACCAAAGGATTAGAATCTAAGGATTTATATACATCAGGACATTCTGAAAGGGTAGCACACCTAGCAGAGAAGATAGCTACTATGATGGAATTAAATACTGAAGAAATATTTAAAATACATATCGCAGGCCACCTTCATGATATTGGTAAGATAGGAATTAGAGATTCTGTTTTAAAAAAGAAAGGAAAATTAACAGATAATGAGTATGAGGAGATTAAAAGACATAGCCTAATTGGTTATGATATCCTCAATAAAATTAGTAACTTCAATGAAATAGCTCAGATAGTAAAATATCACCATGAGAGATATGATGGTATGGGATATCCTGAAGGTTTAAAAGGAAATGAGATACCTTTAGAATCAAAGATTATTGGGGTTGTAGATGCCTTTGATGCTATGACCAGTCCTAGACACTATAGGAGTCCAGTCAGTATCCTAGATGCTATTGCAGAGATTAATAGGAACTCTGGTAGCCAGTTTGACCCTAAGATAGCACAGATAATCAATAGAATCTACCATGACAATTACAAATTCTTAGAAGATATTGTTAAGAGTGCTTATGCAAGTAATAAGTTAGGTGCAATAGATGAATAAATAAAAACAGAAAGGGATATCCCTTTCTGTTACTGTTTTAATCAATTATTCATTTACAGTTTCTTTAAGAGCTTTTCCTGCTTTAAATGCTGGTACCATACGAGCTGGAATATGCATCTCTTCACCTGTTTGAGGATTACGCCCAGTTCTAGCGCTTCTTTCACGAACTTCAAAGCTACCAAAACCGATTAATTGAATTTTACCTCTTTCTGCTTCAGGCTTTTGAGCCTCAGCTTTTAAATTCTCAGCAATTACTTCTAACAATCCATCTAATGCTGCTTTAGAATCCTTTTTAGTAATTCCTGCCTTTTCTGCTACTTGATCCACTAAATCTGTTTTTGTAATATTTGCCATAACAAATCTACCTCCTATAAAAATATGAATTAAATATTTCAGCATTCATCTCTAAGCATTGGTCTTATGCTTATTATGCCACAAATAAATTTCTTGATATCCTTTATTATTCCTTCTTTTTTAGAAAAAAAAACGTAATAAATGAAAAAACCGGTCTAATCGACCGGATTAGTTTATAATATTATGCAAATTAATCCTCCGCTTCCTTCATTTATTATCTTCTGCAAAGTATCTTGTAACTTCTCTTGAGCATTAATTGGCATTCTATATAACTTCTGGTTTATTCCATCTTTTACTAAATCGTGGAGGGAACGACCTAAGAAATCACTCTGCCAGATAGCATCAGGGTTCTCCTCAAATTCAGTAGCAAAGAATTCAATCAGCTCTTCACATTGCTTTTCAGTTCCTACTACTGGTGAGACCTCTGTATTAATATCAGCTCTAATCATATGAATCGATGGTGCACTAGCCCTTAATTTAACCCCAAAATGACCACCACGCTTAATCAATTCTGGCTCATCAAAGAGTAGATCCTCTAGCTTAGGTGTAACTATACCATATCCAGTCTCCTTAACTTTGGTTAGAGCATCAGAAATCTGATCATACTCTTTTTTAACTACACTTAAATCTCTAATTAAATTGAATAAATTATGCTCTCCTTTAATCTCTAAGTCGGTCATCTCTTCTAAAACCTGGTAGAATAACTCATCTTTTAAATCAAAATTAAGACTAGTGGTTCCACTACCTAAATCCATATCAGAGATATAGACCCGCTGAGCATTTTCACTACTTCCCAATCTATCTACTAAATTATTAATATCCCTTAGAGTATATATATCTTGAATAGATTCATTAATAGAGTTATTAACATCTACACTCAACCAGTGGGTATCTTCTAACTCATCAATCCATAATGGTAAATCAAGGTTAATCTCTTTTAATGGAAACTCATATAAGACCTCTTGTAATAGATTACTTATATCTTCACCTCTTAAATCGCGACAACTGATTGGTACCACTCGTTTATTATATTTCTCTTCTAACTTCTGGGCCAACTCTTGAGTCTCAACACTTCCAGGATTGGCTGAATTAAGAGCTATAATAAAAGGCTTGCCTAACTCATTTAACTCTCTAATAACCCTCTCCTCAGCCTCTGTGTAGCTCTCTCTAGATAAATCAGTTATTGTTCCATCGGTAGTTATCACTAGACCGATAGTTGAATGGTCTTGAATTACCTTTTGAGTACCAATTTCAGCAGCCTTTTGAAAAGGAATTGCCTCTTCAAACCAAGGTGTTGTTACCATTCTAGGCCCATCCTCTTCTTCATAACCTAAGGCACCATCAACACGATAGCCAACACAATCAACTAAACGTATTTTAAAATCAACATTCTCATCTAAACTGATTTCAGTAGCACGATTAGGTACAAACTTGGGCTCTGTAGTCATAATCGTTCTACCTTCACCACTTTGGGGTAGTTCATCCCTTGTTCTCTCTCTGTCATACTCATCACTCATATTAGGCAGAACCAATAAGTCCATAAACTTCTTTATAAAAGTAGACTTTCCTGTTCTAACAGGCCCAACTACCCCTACATAAATATCACCATTGGTTCTAGTAGCGATATCCTGATAAATATCAAACCTTTCCATTCTTCTCCCTCCCTTTGTAATATATCATAAAATTGATATAATTAGCCTATAAAGATTACTCTACATCTTATTGCTATGTTAGTAGTAATAGAATCAAATATTAAATCTTTAAAATGAATTAATCTATCTCAAAACCTCCTTTATCTCTAAAGCAAATATCACTATATATATATGACCTGTATCTAAGATTATTCCTTAGGAGAAGAAATAAGAAAGACTGATTGTAACTTTAAATAAGATTCTAAATTTCATCTCAAACTAAGAATGTTACTAATTTAGGAGATTTTTTGATCCTGCTTTTTTATATACATATTACAACTAAGAAGAAGATATAATTATCTTTGTTAATTAATTTTTATTTTTAACTGAATCATTACTTAATATGGATATATTGCGACACTTGTGTCGAGTTGACGGTTGACGGTGTACAGTTTATAGTTAAAAGATTAAAACCTTTATAATCATTGATATTATAAGATTTTAAGATGTTT
>NZ_JBSQYM010000088.1:0-12359 GCF_055140805.1 Orenia sp. | reverse complement strand
TGAAGAGTGAAGAGTGAAGAGTGAAGAGTGAAGAGTGAAGAGTGAAGAGTGAAGAGTGAAGAGTGAAGAGTGAAGAGGTTTTGATAATGATTATTGTTTTACTGGTCACTCGTTACTGGTCACCCGTCACTGTACTTACTAAAGGAGGAAGGTTAATGAATTTATTAAAAATTATTATTTTAGGTATAGTACAAGGAGTGACAGAATTTTTGCCTATCAGTAGTTCAGGGCATCTAGTCATCTTTCAACATTTTTTAGATATCCAGGAGGGGTTAACCCTTGATGTCTTCTTACATTTTGGTACTTTATTAGCAGTAACAGTGGTTTATTGGGATGATATTGTGGGAATGATTACTTTAAAACCTAAGTATAGGAAGTTAACTCTTTATGTCATTTTAGGTTCAATCCCTGCTGGGGTAATTGGTATCTTATTTGAGGATATTTTTGAACAGTTATTTGCTACTTTAAGGGTGGTCGGTTTTGCTTTGCTGATAACAGGTACATTGTTATGGCTATCTGATAGAGTTGGAAAAGAAAGTAGGTATTTAAAGGATTTAAAGATGAGTGATGCTTGGATTGTAGGCTTTGCTCAAGCCTTTGCGATTATTCCTGGTGTTTCCCGTTCGGGCTCTACTATAGTTGCAGGGCTATTTAAAGGGCTAGATAGAAAGTTAGCTGCTAAATACTCTTTTTTATTATCATTACCAGTAATTGGTGGAGCTACTTTACTACAGCTAAAGGATTTAGCCACTGTAGGATTAGCTAATGTTACAGTGATTGAATTGGTTGTAGGAACTCTAGCTTCTGCTATAGCTGGATATTTTTCAATTAAATTATTATTAAAACTGATTAATCAAGAGAAGTTAAGTATATTTGCTTATTATTGTTGGGTTTTAGGTATAAGTGTAATCTTATTTTTCTAATAAGATAAACTGAAATGTGTTTTTTAATTTAATAAATCTGCTCAATTCTAATAATATCAAGGAGGAGATTAGTAAAGTAGAGAGAATTAATTAGCAGAGGTGAAGATTAATGAAGGATACTTTAAAAGAGATTTTAGCTAAAAGGAAGTATGAATTTATTGGGATATTTTTAATCGCAATGGCTTTTTTAAATTGGATTAGTTTTTCTTCTAAGGATACTGGATTAATTGGTAATATATTCAATAAAGGATTGAGATATATTATTGGAAAGGGAATATATGGTTTTCCTTTGCTTTTAATCATTTTAGGGATAACTATGATTTATCGGAGTAAGGCTAAGATTAAATTTACTCCTAGGACTATTGGTACTATAATCATCTTACTAGTTATTCAAACTCTACTTCATATACAAGTAGAACACCCTTTAGAGTTTGAAGCAGCTTTAGAAGGTAAAGGTGGAGGGTTAATAGGTGGAGTAATCCTCTATATATTTAGAAAGTGTTTTGCAGAATATGGTACATATGTTATTTTAGCAGCTTTGACCTTAATTGGGTTATTGTTGATTTGTGATATATTTTTAGTTAATATTCTGATTAAGATTAAGAGTTTATACAAGAGTTTTATATCTTTCTTTGCTAAAAAGAAAGATAAGGCCAAGGCTAAAGCCCAAAGGAAAGCTAAAAAGAAGGCAAAAGAGCAAAAGAAAGCTAAGCAGAGAGAGAAAGCCAAAAATAAGGACAAGTCTAATAAAGCTAAACCTTCTCTTAAAGGTCTATTTAGCTTTTTGAAATTTACAAAGAATAAAAAAGTTAGCAAGGAAGAAGATAATCAAGTTGAGGATGAATTGATTCCAAAAGAGTTAATACAGCAACAAGAAACTTCTGCTAAGGTAATGGATAAACAAGAACTATTCAAAAGTAAGGCTAAAGAAGAGGTTAAACAAGGGATTAAAGAAAGGTCTGAAAATAGGGCAGAGAGAGAGTTTAAGACAGCTACTAAAGAGGTGGCAGTTACTACTGATGCTAAACAAGATAGTAATAGTGAAGAAAAGGTTATTATAGATGAGAAGAATCAACCACGTAAGCGAATTAATAAGAAGCTAGAAGTTAAGCAACAATCAGAACAGAGCTTGGCTACAGGTTGCTATTCTCTACCATCATTAGATTTATTAAATGAAGTAGATAATAGTTCAGTTCAATTTACTAATAAAGCTGATGTTTTACAAGAGACATTAGATAGCTTTGGTGTTAGAGCCCAGATTAAGAATGTTAGCTATGGTCCAACTATTACTCGCTATGAGCTTCAGCCTGCTCCTGGAGTAAAGGTCAGCAAGATATTAGGTTTGGCTGATGATATTGCTTTATCTCTAGCAGCTTCTGATGTTAGAATAGAAGCTCCTATTCCAGGTAAGGCTGCTATAGGAATTGAGATTCCTAATGAGAGCAAGGCGATGGTATCTATTCGAGAGATGCTAGAGTCTGAAGAATTTCAAAATGAAGAATCTAAGCTGACTATGGCTTTAGGTAAGGATATCAGTGGGAGAACCTTAGTAGCAGATTTAGGGGATATGCCCCATATGTTAGTTGCTGGTTCCACAGGATCTGGTAAGAGTGTCTTTGTTAACTGTATTATTAATAGTATCCTTTATAAGGCTACTCCTGATGAGGTTAAGTTTATGTTAATAGATCCTAAGATGGTAGAATTTGCAGCTTATCAGCAGATACCCCATTTAGTAGCTCCAGTAATCAATGATGCTAAGAAGGCTGCTACAGCACTACGATGGGTAGTTCAGGAGATGGAGAATCGTTATGAGCTATTTGCAGGTAGTGGAGCTAGAGGTCTTGATAGTTATAATAAAAAGATAAGCTCAGAAGGAAGCGATCCCTTACCTTATGTGGTGGTAATTATTGATGAGTTAGCTGATTTAATGATGGTTGCAGCTAAAGAAGTAGAGGAAGCAATCTGTCGTCTTGCTCAAAAAGCTAGGGCTGCGGGAATTCATTTGATCCTTGCTACTCAAAGACCATCAGTAGATGTAATTACTGGATTAATTAAAGCAAATATTCCAACAAGGGTCTCTTTCTCTTTATCATCACAGGCAGATTCTAGAACTATTTTAGATACAGGTGGAGCAGAGAAGTTGCTAGGAAAAGGTGATATGCTATTCTCTCCAGTTGGCTCTAATCAACCTAAAAGGTTACAAGGTGCTTTTATCTCTGATAAAGAACTACAACAGGTTGTTAACTTTGTGAGAGATCAAAAGAAACCAGAGTATGCTGAAAAGATAGCTAAGATTAAGGAGAAGAATGTAGAGATTCAACTTGATGATGAGAGAGATGAGTTGTATGAAAAAGCTGTTGAGTTAGTAGTGAAACATCGGGCTTCTATCTCTATGCTACAAAGAAAGTTAAGAATTGGTTATAATCGAGCAGCTAGAATGATTGATAGGATGGAAAAGGATAATATAGTAGGAGAGTATCAAGGGAGTAAAGCCAGAGAGGTCTTAGTTGAAGAGGAAGATTTAAAGAAGATACTTAATAAGAAGTAAATTATAATTTATTTCTTATTAAGTTCTAAGTTTGGAGTTAAATTTAATGGGTATATAGCGACACTTTTAAAATTAGCGTGAGTGTGTGTGTGAGTTTGAGTAAACCCCAATAAAAAGAAGTTTTACACACACTCACACTCATAGCTCACACTCGACACAAAGTGTCGCAATTTCTCCCTACTGTATTATTCTTAAATTATTGAATCTAATAATATAATTTTACTTCAAGCAGGTATAATATATATTAAGTAATAGTATTTTAAATGTGTAAATTTATTTGAACAGATAAGATGCTATGTCAATGTGATAAATTTCAATTCTGAAAAAGGTTTTTTTCTGTTGATGTAAAATTATATAAATAGTTAGGCTAATAGATCTATTAGCCTAACTATTTATTAGAAGTTTTAATTGAATCTATGTAAAAATAATGTTAGAATAAATGCAGTTGTTAGACGTCTATCCATCTTCTGGTAAGTAATAATTTTGAGATTATTCCAGTTTAAGGAGTTGATTAAATGAGCTTAATCAAGAAAGATTCTAGGCCTTTATATATGTTAGTTAAAGAGAAGATTGATGAAAAGATTGAAAATGGGGAGTATAAACCTGGAGATCGCTTACCTTCAGAAGCAAAATTATCAGAGAGTTTTGGGGTTAGTCGGGCCACTTTAAGAGAGGCCTTGAGAGTTTTGGAGAAAGAAGGCAAGGTGAATCGTCAACAAGGGATAGGAACCTTTATTACTGAAAAATTGGCTCTTTTTAAAAGTGGGATTGAAGAACTTAATAGTATTACTCAAACTATTGAAGCAATGGGGCTTAAAGCAGGAACAATCGATTTAGAGTTGAAGATGAATCAACAAGTTGAAGATTTGAATAAAGAATTTGAATTAAATAAAAATGGTAAAATGGTTATTTTACATAGAACTAGAACGGCTGATAATGAGCCAGTAGCCTACTGTGAAGATTATTTGCCCCAAAGGCTATTGCCTAATAATATCAAAGCAAGTGATATCAATATATCTTTGCTTAAATTTTTACAAGAAGAATCTAATATATATATTAGTTATGCAGTAGCAGATATTGTCCCAGTAATAACTGATGAGTTTCTGGCTAACAGGTTGAATTTAAAGATTGGAAATCCAGTATTATTATTAAAACAGATGCATTATGATGATAGGGATAATCCAGTCCTATATTCCAAAAACTATTTTAGAAGTGATAAGTTTGAATTCCATGTTCTAAGAAATAGAGGTTAATGAGCTTAAGTCTGAGTTTAAGTTAAAGTTAAAGTATAAGATTTTATTTTGCTTCAACTTAGACTTAACTATAAATTAAAATTTTGAGGAGGGACATTTAATGTCTAAGAGAAATTTAATATTCTTATCATTAATATTAGCACTTACTTTATTGGTTGGGTGTGCTGGTGGTGGAGAACAACCCCCACAAGATACTTCACAAGAAGATGGTCAAAAAACTGCAAGTGATTTAAAGATTGGAATTGTCCTGTCAAGTGGTGGTAAGGGTGATAAATCTTTTAATGATTCAGCTTTACGTGGACTAGATAGAGCTAAAGAGGAAGGTCTAATTGCTGAGTATAAGTATATTGAGCCAAAGCAGGTAGCTGCTGCTGAAAAGGGATTGAGATTCTTAGCAGAGCAGAACTATGATTTGGTTATTGGTGTAGGATTTATGCAAAAAGATGCGGTAGATAAAGTATCTAAGGAGTTTGCTGATACTAAATTTGCTATCATTGATGATGTTGTAGATAATCCTAATGTAGCTTCTTTAACATTTAAAGAGCATGAAGGTTCATTTTTGGCAGGAGCTTTAGCTGCTTTGTTGACTACTCATGAAGAGATTGAAGGGATTAATAGTGAAGAAGTTGTTGGATTCTTAGGAGGAATGGATGTACCATTAATCCATAAATTTGAATTGGGTTATACTTCTGGAGTAGATTATATTAATGAAACTGAAGGTACTAATGTTAAGGTTAAGATTAACTATACTGGTAGTGATCCTTCAGCCTTTAATGATCCTGCCAAGGGTAAAGAAATTTCACTAGCTCAATATAATGCAGGGGCAGATATTATCTATCATGCTGCAGGGGGAACAGGTATAGGATTATTTGAAGCTGCTGCTCAAACTGGACATTATGCAATTGGTGTTGACTCTGATCAAGATTGGAATCAACCAGGTTATATTTTGACCAGTGTTTTAAAGAGAGTAGATAATGCAGTATTTGCAACAGTTACAGCTATTAAAGAAGGTAACTTTGAAGCTGGGCTTAAAGAATATGGCTTAGAAGAACAAGGTGTTGCTTTGACTCCACTAACAGAAGCTGGAGTTACTGTTAAAGCTGCTCAAAAAGCAGGAGATATTACAGCTGAAGATGTAGCAAAGATTGAAGAATTAAAAGCTAAGATTCCAGCTGATGTTAAAGAGAAGATTGAAGATATTAAAGAGAAGATTATTGCTGGCGAGATTGATGTGCCTAACTATTATGATCAAGCAGAATAATAGAATTTGTTATAAAGTAATTGCTAGGTGAAATCACCTAGCAATTCTTCTAATTATGAGAGGGGGATTTTATGGAAGCAATCTTAGAGATGAAAAGCATTACTAAAGAGTTTCCTGGAGTCTTAGCCAATGATAATGTCAATTTAGATTTAAAAAAGGGAGAGGTTCATGCTCTAGTTGGAGAGAATGGTGCAGGTAAATCTACTTTGATGAGTGTTTTATTTGGAATTTATCAACCTACTAAGGGTAAGATATTCTATAAAGGAGAAGAGCTAAAGATTGATGGTCCAAATGATGCAATTGATTTAGGAATTGGTATGGTGCATCAGCACTTTATGCTGGTTCATACTTTGACCGTTGCTGAAAATATTATCCTAGGCTCTGAGCCCAGTGATAAAGGTAGGCTCAAGTTATCTAATGCTATTGATAAGATTAAAAGTTTATCAGATGAATATGGGTTGAATGTAAATCCTAATGCTAAGATTAAGGATATCCCAGTAGGAATGCAACAAAGAGTTGAGATTTTAAAGGCATTATATCGAGATGCTGAGGTCTTGATTTTGGACGAGCCTACAGCAGTCTTGACTCCTCAAGAGGTAAAAGGTTTATATAAGATAATGGATACCTTAACAGAACAAGGTAAATCTATCATCTTTATTACCCATAAGCTAAAAGAGGTCTTAACAGTATCTGATAGAATCACTGTTTTGAGAAAAGGAAAATCTATTGGGACAGTAAATACTACTGATACTTCAGAAACTCAATTGGCTGAGATGATGGTTGGGCGTAAGGTTATTTTAAAGGTAGAGAAGAAGCCAGCTAACTTTGGTAGTATAAAGGTAGAAGTTAAAGATTTAAAGGTAAGTAATACTAGAGGGATGCTTGCTTTAGATAATGTCTCTTTTGATATTAGAGAAGGTGAGATCTTAGGCGTTGCTGGAGTAGAAGGCAATGGGCAGACTGAGTTAGTAGAGGTATTGACTGGCTTAAGAAAGGCAGATTCAGGTCTTTTCAAGTTAGAAGGTCAGAAGTTATTAAATCAATCAGCCCGGAAGATTAAAGAGGCTAAAGTTGCCCATGTTCCAGAGGATAGACATAAGCATGGACTGGTATTAGACTATTCAATCGAAGATAATTTAATCTTAGGTTATCATTATAAAAAACCCTTTGCTAAGGGTATTAATTTAGACTTTAATTCAATGGCAGAGCATGCTGAAAGGTTGATTCCAGATTATGATATTCGTCCTAGAAATAAGGAAATATTGGCCCGATCCTTATCTGGAGGGAATCAACAGAAGATAATCATTGCTCGCGAGTTTGATATGGGTCCAGAGTTCTTAATTGCTTCCCAACCAACTCGGGGTGTAGATATTGGAGCAATTGAGTTTATCCATAAGAGGATAGTAGAGCAGAGGGATCAAGGAAAAGCAGTTCTATTGGTATCAGCTGAATTATCTGAAATTATGTCACTAAGTGATAGGATTGCTGTGATGTATGAGGGAAGAATTGTAGATATTTTAGATGCTAGTGAAGCTACAGAGGAGAAACTAGGTCTTCTGATGGCAGGGTCAACAGTGAAGAGTGAAGAGTGAAGAGTGAAGAGATTTTGATAATGATTATTGTTTTACTCATACTCGTTACCTGTCACTCATTACTGAACTTAGAAGGAGGGATTTTTATGGCAGAGGATATTAACTTCAAAAATCTATTAAAAGAGATATCAATTCCATTATTAGCTATCTTATCATCTTTTATAATAGGTGCACTGATAGTAATGGCTTCTGGATATGATCCAATAGCAACCTATTCTGCTTTACTGCAAGGTGCTTTTGGTGGTTTAAATAGTATAGCAGATACACTATTAGCAGCTACCCCTTTAATCTTTACAGGATTGGCTGTAGCCTTTGCATTTAGATGTGGGCTCTTTAATATCGGTGGAGAAGGACAGCTGTTAGTAGGAGGCTTAACAGCAGCTTGGGTAGGTACCTTTAAAGGGATTCCAATGATTATTCATCTCCCTTTGACTTTAGTAGCAGCTATGATAGCTGGTGCTTTATGGGTGGCTATTCCTGCTATTTTAAAGGCAAAGTTAGGTGTACATGAGGTTATTACTACAATTATGTTCAATTATATCTCTTATAGTTTAGTTGCATATTTTAGTTTAAAGGTATTAGCCAACCCAGGGAGTATTCAAACTCCTGACATAGAGCCTAGTGCTTATTTGTGGAGGCTTTCTAATGTTTTGGATATACATTCTTACTTTAATATAGGATTTTTGATTGGATTAATTGTTTTATTTGTAATTTACTATTTATTGTGGAAGACTACTATTGGATATGAGATTAGAGCTGTTGGTATTAGCCCTGATGCTGCTGAATATGGAGGAATCAGTGCTGCTAAAAATATAATTTTAGCGATGTTAATTAGTGGTGCTTTAGCAGGATTAGGAGGGGCAGAGAGAGCCATGGGATTATTCCATAATTATCGGAATGGTTTTTCTGCTGAATATGGGTTCACTGGTATTGCTGTAGCATTATTAGGTCGCAACCATCCTTTAGGTGTGTTATTTGCAGCTTTATTATTTGGAGCATTATTTAATGGTCAGGATTATATGAATATGTTAGCAGGGGTTCCTGTTGATTTGGTCACTATTTTACAAGCAGTTATTATCTTGTTTGTAGCTGCCGATTTATTATTTAGAAGGGTGTTAGCACTTAAACCAGAAGGGAGGAAGGGTGAATAATGGAAATCTTTCAACAGATTTTTAATCTAGAGACCTTCAGTTCTACTTTGAGAATGGCAATTCCTTTGATGGTAGCTGCTATTGGTGGTATGTTCTCTGAAAGGTCTGGGGTAGTAAATATTGCCTTAGAAGGAATGATGTTAGCTGGAGCTTTTGTAGCGGTGGTGGCTAGTTATTTTACAGGAAGTGCTTGGTTAGGATTATTAGCAGCAGTCATTTTTGGTGGTCTATTTGCTCTAATCCATGCTGTAGTCAGTATTAGATACCATGCTGATCAGGTTGTTAGTGGGGTAGCTTTGAACTTATTGGCTGCTGGTGGAACAGTCTTCTTATTAAATATTTTATTCAATACGTCAGGAACCTCTCCTTCTGTAAATGCTTTACCTTATTGGGGACCTTTTAAACCTACTGTTTATCTAGGACTATTGATAGTGCTTATCTCTCATTATGTCTTATTTTATACACCTTTTGGTCTACGAGTAAGAGCCGTAGGAGAGCATCCACATGCTGCTGATTCTGTGGGGATTGATGTAGAGAAGATTAGATATGTTTGTGTTATCTTAAGTGGTATGTTAGCTGGTTTTGCTGGTGCTCATTTGTCTATTGGAGTATTAAGTATCTTTAGAGAAGGAATGACTGCTGGACGTGGTTTTATTGCTTTAGCAGCCTTGATCTTTGGTAAATGGTATCCCTTTGGAGCTATGGGAGCTAGTTTGTTATTTGGTTTCTTTCAGGCCATTGAGATTAGATTACAGGGGATAGAGGCCATTGGTATTCCTGCCGAATTTATACAGACTATTCCTTATATTTTAACGATAATTGCATTGGCAGGAGTTATTGGTAGAGCTACTCCTCCAGCTGCCAGTGGAGAGCCTTTTGAAAAGGGTAAAAGATAAATATAGTGCTATTATTTTTGATGAATTTGAGGACTCCTTTTTAGGAGTCTTTTTTCTACTTAGATATATACTGATAAAGGCTTCATATTAACAGTTACAAGCAATAATAAAAGAGTAAAATAGTTTTTACAATGTATCCTAAACAAATTCTTAAAGCTTAAAATATTACGTAAGGTTGCTAGATTAATTCAAATTATTCTTTATATTCTATATATCAAGATTAATTATAATTTGTTTTTAAATTTTTATATAGAATATAAAAATACGATAGTTAATTATTAATTTTATTAAAAGTTAATATATCATTTTACTAATTTAAAGGGATTTAAGGTTAGGATGTCGAATTGTTAAAATGACTGTAAAGGAGGGAGAACTTTAATAATGATAGAAATTTTGACAAAACTTAAAGAACGAAGAGAAGAGTTAGGTATTGGTTTAAAGCAGGCTGAAGAAGAGACTAGAATCAGAATAGATTATTTAAGAGCTATTGAGGAAGGTGATTTTGAGTATATTGAAGCAGAGGTCTATGTAAGAGGTTTTTTGAAGGTTTATTCAGGTTATTTAGGTTTAGATACTAAAGAAGTATTAGAAGCATATAAGAAGTTACAAGAGCCTGAGATAAATGA
Organism: Orenia sp.; assembly: GCF_055140805.1. Classification (NCBI taxonomy): domain Bacteria; kingdom Bacillati; phylum Bacillota; class Clostridia; order Halanaerobiales; family Halobacteroidaceae; genus Orenia; species Orenia sp. The sequence continues at coordinate 2,109 of NZ_JBSQYM010000088.1, read as the reverse complement.
AGAAGAGATAATCAAAAAAGAGGCCTTTAAAGAGAAATTATTAAAATATTTTGATGAGCACCAAAATATTTTAATGATTAGTTGCTTAAGTGGAATTGTTTTATTGGTTATTTGTATGCTTATCTTTGGAGGGTTTAAATTATATGATCTGTTTGAGCCTAGTAGTGTGGATAATAGTTCTCCTTCTATTGAGAGTAATCAGATAAAAGAAGAGGTTAAGGCAGTAGATAATCAAGAAATAAGAGTGGATGAAAGAATTAAGCTAAATCAAGAAAAGGCTACAATGGAGATTAAAGAGAATACTATTCAGAAAGATAGTCAAGAAGAGATTGATAAGAAAAATAATGCTAAAATAGATAATAAACAAGCTATAGCCGATAAGATAACTATTCAAGTTGAAACGGTAGATAAAAGTTGGTATTCAGTCGAAGTAGATGGTAAAGTTATCTTTAAGGGGATTGTTGCTAGTAATAATAAGAAAACATTTTCAGGCAGGAAAATCAAAGTTAAGATTGGCAATGGGGCTGGTGTTAGGATAATTAAGGATAATAAGGTTATGGGTCCTTTTGGTTTTAAAGGTGAAGTTATAGTTAAGCAGTTCTCTGTTGATGAATAGGTATTTTGACAATAGTGACTTAAAGTGGTTAAAATTTTTTAACCTTAATGTTAGTATAAGATGAAATATAATTATTATTTGATTTTTAGTAGTATCTTTGACCATTAAATTTCTTTAAGTAATAATAGGTGATTTTTTAGAATAATATCTCATTAAGGGTTAGTTACTTCTAAGTAATTATAGTTTTTTAAATTGATTATGATAAAGGTCTTTTAATCAAGTACCTATTGTTATATTATAGGAAGGGCGGTTGTTTTATGGTAGATAGGGAGAGTACTGCTTGGAATTTATATGATATCATCTTGATACTAATTTTGACCTTTATACTTACATCTGTAATCTTTCTAATTATAGAGTCGGTAATTGGTTATTTAGTTATTAATGATTTTATATTATCTATTAGAATCTTAATTTTGAACTTTGTTCAAGCTATACTATTAGGTGGGTTGACCCTGTCAGTTTTAAAGGTAAAATATGGATTGTCTTTAAAGGATGTAGGATTTAATCTAAGTAATTTAGGAAGTATTCTTAGGTATGGAATTATAGGTGGAATCTTAATCTGTTTATTAATAACCCTCTTAAATAATTTTATTTATCTTATTATTGATAGCTTTTGGGGAATAGAACCTCCTGAGCAGCAGGTTATTCAAAACTTGCTAGAATCAGAGAGTAATTTATTATTTTTTTTAAATGGAGTTCTAATTGTAGTAGTAGCTCCTATTACCGAAGAAATCTTTTTTAGAGGATTTATATATCCTTATTGCAAGAGTAAAATGGGAAAGTGGAAGGGGATTTTATTAAGTGCTTCATTATTTGCTTTGGCACATGGGAGTATTTGGCTTTTTTTACCCACTTTTTTAGGTGGGGTAATTTTAGCCAATATCTATGAAAAGACCAAGTCCATTTATTCTTGTATGTTGGCCCATGGTGTTTGGAATATGATAATTGTTTCTTTGCTTTATTTTATCTGGAAGACTAATTTGATTTAATAATAGACACAAAAAAATCCTGGTTATCTACCAGGTCTTTTTTATACCTATTATTTTTGGTGGACCTGGGAGGATTTGAACCTCCGACCTATCGGTTATGAGCCGAGTGCTCTGACCAACTGAGCTACAGGTCCAGATTTATAGTTGACAGTGTACGGTGTACAGTTTACAGTTGAAAAGGATTTTAAGAACTTAAAGGTTTTGAACTTAACTGTCAATTGTCAACTGTTAACTGGTTTAAAATGGAGCGGGAAACCAGATTCGAACTGGCGACACCCAGCTTGGAAGGCTGGTGCTCTAGCCAACTGAGCTACTCCCGCATAAGATTAGTTGACAGTGTACAGTTTACAGTTAAAAAACCTTAAGAACTTAAAATAATTAATCTTAACTGTCAACAGTCAACTGTTAACCGTTAACTGATTTATTGGTCGGAGCAGCAGGATTTGAACCTGCGACCCCCTGGTCCCAAACCAGGTGCGCTACCAAACTGCGCCATGCTCCGCT
>NZ_JBSQYM010000087.1:0-12578 GCF_055140805.1 Orenia sp. | reverse complement strand
GTCGAGTGTGAGCTATGAGTGTGAGTGTGTGTAAAACTTCTTTTTATTAGGGTTTACTCACACTCACACACCCACTCACGCTAATTTTAAAAGTGTCGCTATATATCCATTAAATTACACTTCAGACTTGGATATCTATATTCTATGATAAAAGTAGAACTTATTCATCCATTACAGGTGCTATCTTCACAATTGACTACATATCTTACGGCTGCATCTAATTCTACTAAATCTCTTTCTTGATTGTCATTGACTCGAATCATCCCAACTAGACCATGGTCATCTTTCCAATCGAGATACTCTTCAACTATATATTGAACTGCTTTTTCGGAGAGAGGGTTATCATAGTTTTGAATCGATTCAAAATAGAGCTGGCGGGGTATTTCTAAGACTTTATGCCTGACTTCAAAACAGAGATCATCGGCATTCTTCTCCCTTATATTCTTGAATAAATCTTCTAATTTTGAAATTGTAATCACTTCCTTTCTTCCTAAATATATTATCCTATTATATGTATTTGAATTCATTAATTAGGATAATTTTGGTGATTTAAAGAGGGTAAATATTAATATCGATAGAGAGTTTTTATTAATTATTATCTAATATTTTAGTTTTGTTCATTCTTTTTTGCAGGAAGTTTTTTATTAAACTAGAATAATTATTAATGAAAAATAAAAAAGATGGGATGGTGAAATAAAAATATGAAGATTAGATATGCTAATAGAATTATTATCTTGACCATTATTTTAATTATATTGTCTACTGGAGTCATTTTGGCTAATAATGAAAATAAAGCTAATCATTATCAGAAAGGATTAAATTATTATAGGCAAGGTAATTATCGAAAAGCTGTGCCTGAATTGGTAGAGGCAATTGCTAATAACCCTGATTTAATGTATCCTCATTATATCTTAGGTTTGACTTATTATCGTTTAAATCAATTAGAATTTGCTGAAACTCAATTGAAGAGATCTCATGAAATTAATCCTAAACATTATCGGGTTATGGTTAATTTAGCAAGAAATTATTTAAAACAGAATAAATTAGAAGATGCAGTTGATATTCTTAAAGAAGCAATAGCTGTAGATTCAAATCAAGATGATGCTTATAATATATTAGGAAGAGCTTATATGAATCAAGGAAATTTAAAAGAAGCTATCAAAAATTATAAGCAGGCAGTTGAATTATCTCCTAAGAACTATTATGCTCTAAATAATTTAGGCCTTGCTTATATTCATTTAGGAAAATATAAAAAAGCTATACCAGTTTTGAAGCAAGGTGCAGATTTGAATCCTCAAATTCCTTATCTATATAATAATTTAGGAATTGCTTATGAGAATACTGGGAAGTTAGAATTGGCTAAAAGTGCTTATGAGAAAGCATTATTAGTAGACTCTAATTATTCTAAAGCTGAGGTTAATTTGACAAGGATAAAGAGATTAATTGAAAATACAAAGTAACAATAAAAAGCTCCAATGTGACATCACATTGGAGCTTTCTACTGTTTTGATACTCTTATATGGTTTTACTTCAATAGTAGTAATGATTTTTTGTCTCTATGACCTTTAGGAAGATGAACTCCTAGGATATTATCCTGAGATTGACTAGATTTAGTACCTTTCTTTAAATTATTATCAACATGAAATGTTCTTTGATAATCTGTTGTTCTTAATTTATTTCTCATAGCTTTATCCTCCTTTTTTTTTACATAGGGCTCTTTTACTGTGATAGCTAAATAATCATTATTATTGTTTGTATTTACATCCTCTTTACTAGAATTTATTTGAATTTTATCTGTATTTGAATCATTATAATTTGGACTAGAATCAATAAAATTATTAAAAACATTTGATTTTGGAGATAATGGTTCTTTATAAGAATTTCTACCATCAGTTGATTTGTGCGATAAATCAATCATGATAATGCACCCCCACTTGCCTTTATCTCTATCTTGTATCTATAATTATAGGATAAAACCTATATTTTAGCAAAATCACTCTATGGCTAAATATGGCAATTAATTAGTGTTAATAGTAATTATTAGTAATTAGCTACTTGACTTGGAGAATTTGAAGGTTAGAGGGGCGCTAATAAGATTTAGGTAGGGTATAAATAATTTTGATTTAGATTAGTATAGCTATAGTCATCCAACTTTAGAATGAAACAATAGAAAGATAGTGTGATATTTTTTGGAATCTGGAATCAGTAGTTAGGGGTCAGTTATAAATACTGATTCCAGATTCCTGATAACCGATTTCTTATATTTTATTATTAGTTACCAATCTAATTTTTCACAAAAGTTGTGAAAGAGCCTTTTATTTATTCTTTAGTAAATAAATACTTGAAATTTTTTAAAATAATTGAGAAAATATATATTATAGTTTTAGTTATATGAAAGCCGATAAATATTTAATATTAGCAGTTATGAGTAATACTAAAATTATTTTTGCAACGCACCTTGAAGATACTCTTCCTGAAGAAGTAGTCTTAGGCTGAATCTCCCGAATAGATGCCAATTTAAACCAAAAGATTTTAATACCTTAATTTGGTTTTTTAATGTCTAATTAGTGTGATTTGCGTTAATCTGCACCCCGAGAGTACTTTTTCGGATAAATTCCCTCAGGCGTTGCTGAATTAATTTATTTTATTTTCGTGTTATATAGCTAAAAAGAATTATAATATAGTTTTTTAATTAAAAGTTAACATAAGGTGGTAGGGTTTATAATTTAAATGTAGAATATTGTAATAGGAGTAATGATTTCAAGGTATAAGGAGGCTATAAAATGAGAGATGGAAAGCAAGCTGTAAGTAATTCATCAATAAAATTTGGGTTATGTTTGAAATTTGGCATAGGGATAATCTTGGCTATTTTAGTAAGTATTCCTATTGGAGGCTTTATTAGCAATTTAGTAAGCAGATATATTTATGGTGGCCAGCAGATAGGATATCTGGCTAAGATAATTGATTATCTGATTATATTTATTCTGCTTGAGATTTTATTAAGACAATTGGTCGTTAACAGACTAAAGAAGATAACTAATTTATTAAAAGGTGTAAAGAATGGTAATCTATCTTCAGACGATATTGAGATTGGTGGCAATGATGAAATAAGTAATTTGTATAATGAATTTGATAGAATGGATAGTTCCTTAGAGGGTGGACTAACTGCTATCATCCAAGGGGTTAGAAAAGAGATTGATAGTCTATCAATCTACAGTAATGAATTATCTGCTTCTTCTAAAGAAGGGAATGCGACAATTGATGAGACCCATCAACTTGTAGAACATATGATGTCTAATGTAGAAGAGATTTCAGCCAGTGCTGAAGAAGTAACAGGTTTTGCTGAGGAGTCTTCTGCTCAGACCCAATTAGGTAGAGATAATATTGAGAAGACAATTACTAGTATCAAAGAGATCAATGAATCAGTAAATAATACTGTAGAGATAATTAAAGCATTACATCATAATTCTAAACAGATTGGTGAGATTATCAATTTAATCACTAATATAGCCAATCAGACCAATATGTTGGCTCTAAATGCTGCTATTGAAGCTGCTAGAGCAGGGGAACAAGGGAGAGGTTTTGCAGTAGTAGCAGAGGAGATTCGACATTTATCAGAAGAAACATCTAGTGCTACTGGTGATATTATTAATATCGTTCAAGAGACTCAGTTGAAGTCACAAGAGGTATTAAACTCTATTGAAAAGGTAGAACTTAAAGCCAAAGAAGGAGAACAGATTGCCCAGGAGACAGATCGTGTATTCTTTGAGATAGAAGAGTCCAGTCAGGAGACAGCGGTTATGATTGAACAGACTGCACATGCTGCTCAGGATTTGGCTGAAAATAGTGACCGTTTGGTACAAGACTCAGAGATAATATCTAGAATCTTTAATGTAGTATCAAGTTCTTCTGAAGAGTTGGCAGGAATGAGCCAGAAGATTAATGCCTTAATAAATAAAGGTGATAGTAAGAATAATGATTTGGGCTTGATTGAGTGGGAGGATAGTTATTCTGTTGGAGTTGAAGAGATTGATCAACAGCATAAACAACTATTTGATATAGTCAATGACTTAATTAGGGCTAATAAATTGAATAAAGGAAAGAAAGAGATTGGCAGAGTATTAAACTTCTTAGCAGATTATACAGTTAAGCATTTTGAGGATGAAGAAAAATTACAACAGAATTCAGGTTATCCTGATTATGAAGCTCATAAAAGGTTACATGAACAGTTTGTAGATGATGCCCTTAACTTTAAGAATAGATTTGAGAATGGTCAGATAGATACAGCTACTATGATGGATTTCAATAAGACCATAACTCGTTGGTTGGTACAACACGTTAAAGGGATTGACCAAGAAGTAGGAAAGCATATTAGAAATAATTGATAGTGAAGAGGGCGAATGAATTCGCTCTCTTATTTTAGAATTGATTAATGATAGTTATTTCTTATTAAGGATTTATTTTACATAGATTAGTACTTGAAAATTTGTGAAAAATAGTTTATACTATTTAATAGACTAATTTAATGTCTTTAATTTAATTATAATTCGGGGCTATAGCTCAGTAGGATAGAGCGACAGACTCCTAATCTGTAGGCCGCAGGTTCGACTCCTGCTAGTCCCACCATTAAATTCAGTTTACAGTTGATAGTGAACAGTTAAAATCGAATAATTAATCAATAAATATAAATGATGCTTATCCATGGGGATAGGTTTTTTTTGTTTTTAGGATTAGTATTAGTTGATAGATTAGGTCTATTTGATTTGAAAATTATGATTAAACATTCGATAAATTACATTGTATATTATACATTCTAGAAAACAGTTATATTGTTATCATAAAGTTAACATAAACTTGACACACACTGATATTTCTGCTATAAATATTATATAATTATATAAATTGATTAAGTAGGTGGTTTGGGTGACAGGTTATAAGAATATAAGTATAGAATATGTCAATGAATTGGTACATTCACAGGATAAGAAGTTAGTAGGGCGCTTTAATAATTATTATCTTCATACAGCAGTTCAACCAATCTTTAGCTTACCTCATAAGAGAATTATTGGTTATGAAGCCTTAGTTAGAGTTAAGGCTATAAGAGAAAAGTGGGTTAGTCCTGCTGAGTTATTTAATAATAAGTATACACAAGCTGAAAGTATCTTGTTAGATAGATTATGTCGGTATCTACATATACATAACTTTGCTAAAGTGGAAGATGATTTGAATTGGTTGTTTCTTAATGTTTCCCCTCAAACTGTTATCAATGGTAATAATTATGGTACATTCTTTGCAGAGTTACTAGAGAAGACTGGGTTTCCCCCACATCGTGTAGTAGTGGAGATTGTTGAGTATCCAATTGATAATAATGATCTTTTGCTAGAAACTGTAGAATTTTATAGAAAATTAGGTTGCTTAATTGCTATTGATGACTTTGGAGCTGGACACTCTAACTTTGATCGGATATGGAAGTTGAATCCTGATATTGTTAAGCTAGACCGTTCTATGGTCGTTGGTGCTACAGAGGATAAGAAGATAAGAAATGTATTGAGAGGAATTGTTTCTTTGCTCCATCAGACTGGAGTTTTGGTTCTAGTTGAAGGTGTTGAGACTAAAGAGCAGACTATGATTGCTATGGAAAGTGGTGTAGACTTTGTACAGGGTTACTTTTTTGCTAAGCCTACAACTGATTTGGATAAATCTATAGATAATCTACCATCTTTTAATAAAATATTTGAAGATTACAAAACGGAAATAGTGCTTCAAGAGAATAATAGCAAAAATATCTATCAATGTTATTATCCAAAATTTGAGATTACAATAGATAATTTAATAAAAGGTAAGACATTAGATCAGGCTTGTCAAGAGTTATTGGCTGATGATACTGCCATTCGTTGTTATTTATTAATGGCAGATGGATTACAAGTAGGTCATACGGTTCTTGCTGACTCTATCTTCAATAAAAATGACATACGTTTTAGACCTCTTGAAGATGCTAATAGTGCAGACTGGTTTAGGAGGCATTATCTTAGAAAAGCCGTACTCCATCCAGAACAATTGCAGGTAAGTGAACCATACTTATCAATAACTGGTGCTCATATGTGTATTACCCTCTCTATGATGTTCTCCACTCCATCAGGGTATAGAGTCTTGTGTTGTGATTTGAATTTTGAGTAATGAGATTTAATGGGATATTGCGACACTTTTGTGCCGGGAATCAGGAATCTGGAACCAGTGTTTATAACTGATTCCTGACTATTGATTACAGATTCCTAAAATTGCTCCACTATCTCTATAAAATTATCAGATTTAAATTTTATGATAAAGTTATTTTTATTGAGTGATATTTATACTTTCTTCTCTATCCACTACAATTACTTCCGAGCCTTCAATTTGTTTATATAATCTTGAATATATCTGAACTATATCTTCAAGACTTAAGCCATGGACTTCAATACTGGTTAATAACTCAGCTAAATTAATATTATGCTCTTCATAAATTCTTGATATTAAATTAACTGTGCCATTGATATCATCCTTGTGAACAATTTCAGGATGAATTAAAATCTTAATATCCTTTATTTGATCTAATTGGCTATCAATAAATTCAGCTTTGCCTCTTTGATCAACACCTTGCATAGTTGTTTCACCACCTTTGAGTTTTATTTTCTAACTAGTTTAGGTGTATTTATAAATTGCCCTTAAAATATTAAAATATAATAAAAACTTATGTCTATGATTGAATATAATAATAGAAAGAAATAATTATTTATAGATTATAAATGCTTTGTATAATTATGAATTATTAGATTATAAGGGGGAAGTAGGTTCTAATGTTTATTTTTTCTTGCCTAATCTATTTATTCTATGTTATAATAAAGCAGATAAAAATTGAATAAGACAGTTCATTTGTACCATCCTGTCTATAAATAAAACTAGGGCTAACTACCATTAAAGAAAGTATTTGGTAGTTATTTCGTGTTATATATGGATAGGGGGCAGAGTTGCCTCTTTTTTATTATATATAGACTGAATTAAAGAATTTCATAAAAATAATTATGTAGAACATGAAAAATAATTTAAATTAATTTAGCAACGCCCTGAGGTAATTTATCCGAAGAAGTACTCTTGGGGTGCGAATTAACGCGAATCATACGAATTAGATATTAACAGACTAAAGATTTGAAAGTTTTTGATTTTAATTCGCATCAATTCGTGAGATTCGTTGCAAAAAAGATTTTATTCTATATTTTTATGAAAAACATTAGTTCAACTTATATAGAATATATAATTTCTTATAATAGAGGTGCGGTTATCGTATCTCTATTATTTTTTGGAGGTGAGTTATGAAAAAGATTGGGATCACCACTACAGTTCCAATAGAGGTATTATTGGCAGCAGGTTATCAAGTGATAGATCTCAATAATATCTTTGTTACTGCAGAAGATTATAATGAATATATCGATTTAGCAGAAAGGGATGGGTTTCCTAAGAGTTCATGTGCTTGGATTAAAGGGATTTATGGAGTCTGCTTAAAAGAGGAGATTAAAGAGATAGTTGGAGTAGTAGAGGGCGACTGTTCTAATACTAGAGCTTTGTTAGAAGTTCTGAAATTAAAAGGTGTTAAAGTTTATCCTTTTACATATCCTAATAGCCATCAGTTGAAGGATGTTAGGGAATCTATAGATAATTTTAGTAGATTATTTGGTGTAAGTAGAGAAGCTGTAGAAAAGGTTAGAAAGCAGTTGAATGAAATCCGAAATTCAGTAAAGAGATTGGATGAATTGACCTACCTTGAAAATAAGGTTACTGGCTTTGAAAATCATCTTTATCAGGTTAATAGTAGTGATTTTAATGGAAATGTCAATGAATTTAAAGAGGTTTTAGAGACTTTACTTGCTGAGGTTAAAGAACGTAAGTCAATTACAAAGAAGCTAAGATTAGGTTTTATTGGTGTTCCTCCCATGACAGCTGATATTTACGAATATGTGGAGAATTTTGATGCTAGTTTTGTTTATAATGAAGTACAACGAGAGTTTGCTTTTCCCCGTGCTATTAAGTATGATAATATCTATCAGCAATATTATGACTATACTTATGTTTATGATTTAGCTTTTAGGTTGAGATATATTAAAAGAGAGGTTGAGCTTAGAGAATTGGATGGTCTGATTCATTATACCCAAGCTTTTTGTTATCGGGAGATAGAAGATATAGTTATTAAAGAGAAGTTAGATATACCAATTTTAAATATAAATGGAGATAAGCTTAATAGATTGGATTCGAGAACTAAATTGAGAATAGAGGCATTTTTAGATATGTTAGGTGATTTAAAGGAGGGTAGACTTTGAGGACTTTAGGGATAGATTTAGGTAGTAGAGAAGTAAAAGTAGTTATGATGGAAGACAATCAGATTGTAGAGAAGTTTAAAGTCAGTACTCTCTCCTTCTACAAAGATTATTGTAACTTTGAGGGAAAAATAGTAGTTGATGAGAGTAAACTGGACTTAGAAAGGGCAACAGTTAAAGTATCTACTGGATATGGGAGAAATAATACAGATCTTAAATCTTTTGAAGCGATCAATGAAATTAAAGCCCATGTCTATGGAGCAATTTATCAGACTGGGCTTAAGAATTTTATCCTCCTAGATGTGGGCGGACAAGATGTTAAGGTGATGAAGGTAGAGAAAGGATTGATTACTGATTTAGAGTTGAATGATAAATGTGCAGCTTCTTGTGGACGGTATTTGGAGAATATGGCTAACTTATTAGAAATCTCCTTAGCTGAAATGGCAAAGCATTATCAAAATCCTGTAGAATTAAACTCTACCTGTGCAGTTTTTTCTGAATCTGAATTAATTGGACAGATAGCTGAAGGTGTAGAGATGGAAAGACTTTGTGCAGGTGTGAATTACTCAATGTATAAGAGACTACAGCCACTTTTGACTAAATTCAAGGGAAGGAAGTTGGTTCTATCTGGTGGAGTAGCCCATAATCAAGCCTTACAAGAGTACTTAAAGAGAGATTATAATGAGTTACTTCTCTTAGAGGATCCTCAATTAAATGGAGCAATCGGATGTTGTTATTATGGGAGAAGGGTAGTTGATAGTTGACAGTTAAGCTCAAAAGATATAGAGATTTAAAAAATTAAATAATTAAGGTTTTAAATCAGAACTTAATCAGCATCAAAAAATGGTTTTAATAATTTAAAGCTAAAAAAATATTAGACGCAGATTGACGCAACGCCCTGAGGCTGTTTTTGCCAAAGAAGTACTCTTGGGGTGATAAAAGCGGACTAAAAAGCAATGTAGAATTGACAATGTAGAATTAACAATTAAGGTCAAAGGATTAATTAGATGCAAACTAAAGATAAAGTAACGAGTAATCAGTGATGAGTAGATGAGTAATGGTAGCAGATAACAGATAATAGGTTTGACAGGTTCTTGATTACAGACTCCATAAACTCACACTCATACTGACATTCACACTAATTAAAGAGGTGAAAAATTATGAAGAAAGCAGTGGTTTTATTGTCAGGAGGATTAGATTCTACAACAGCATTATATTTAGCTAAATCTAAAGGATATGAGGTTTATGCTATTTCTTTTGATTATGGGCAGAGGCATGACAAGGAGTTAGCATCTGCTAAAAAAGTAGCTGAGATTGCTAGTGTAAAAGAACATATTATAGTAGAGACTAATATGAGTGCCTGGGGAGGATCAGCGTTAACTGATAATAAGATAGATGTACCAGAGGGAGATGAACAGAGGAAGGATATTCCAGTTACCTATGTTCCAGCTAGAAATATGATATTTTTATCTTATGCTGCTTCTTATGCTGAAGTAATTGGAGCTGAGGATGTTTTTATTGGAGTAAGTGAAGTCGATTATTCTGGTTATGTTGATTGTCGTCAAGATTTTATCGATGCTATGGAGCAGGCAATCAATAAAGGGACTGTCTGTGGAGCAGAAGAAGGTAAGCCTATTAAAATCCATGCACCTTTTATTAATATGACTAAGGCTGAAGAGGTCAAACTTGGTATAGAATTGGGAGTGGATTATAGCCAAACTTGGTCTTGTTATCGTGGAGAAGAAGAGGCCTGTGGTAGCTGTGATAGCTGTATTTTAAGGTTGAAGGCTTTTAAGGAAGCAGGATATGAAGATCCAGTGGAGTACAAAAACAGTTGACGGTTGACAGTGTACAGTTATAGGTCAAAATCATTAAAATCTTTTAACTGTCAACTGTATACCGTACACTGTCAACTAAAAAACGGTGGGGTGAAATTATGATAACAATAACGAAGAAATTTAGTTGGGATATGTCACATATGTTAGCTGAGCATGAGGGATTATGTAAGAATCTTCATGGTCATACCTATCAGATGGAGGTTACTGTAGCTAAAAGAGAAGGATCATTAGAAGATGAGGGTTCTAAGGCGGGAATGGTAATTGATTTTAAGGATTTAAAAGAGATAGTTAAAGAAGAAATAGTAGATCCTTTAGACCACTCTTTTATGTATTGGACTCACTCGCCTGATGAGATAGAGCATCAACTTGCGAGATTATTGCAACAAGGTGAAAGAAAGGTCTTTGCAGTGGATTTTAGACCTACTGCTGAGATGATGTCGATCTATTTCTTCCAAAAGTTAAAAGATAAATTTGATGGGATTGATATAGATTTAGTCAGTATCAAGGTTTGGGAGACTCCAACCAGTTATGCTGAATTTAGAGGAGAGAAATAGCATGAAGATAAAAGAGTTTGAAGAGGTTAGGATTCCAATAGTTGAGATCTTTAATAGTATCTCAGGGGAAGGTATCTCAGCAGGTGAAGTAGTTACTTTCCTTAGAGTGGCAGGATGTAATCTGCGATGTAGCTACTGTGATACTACCTATAGCTATGAAGAATTTGATGATGAGTATCAATTGATGACCCCTCAAGAGATTTTAGAGATACTAAGGCAGTATAACTGTAATAAAATAATCTGTACTGGTGGAGAGCCTTTAGAAATTGCTAAAGATAAGCGATATCTACCTCTATATCTGTTAGAGCAAGGTTATGAGGTTAGGATAGAGAGTAATGGTAGCTGTCCAATTTATAGTCAAGAAGAGCTTAGAAAATTTGTTATTAAAGATGGTAGTAATAGATTAAATTATACCTTGGATGTCAAAGCACCAAGTTCTAACATGTCAGAGCATAATATTTTTGTAGAGAACTTTATTAACTTGACTACTGGTGATGAATTAAAATTTGTAGTGGCTAATAATGAAGATTTAAAGTATGCAAAAGAGATCATAGATAAATATAAGGATATCTTGGCTAAAAAAGGTGTGATAATTAATTTCTCTCCAGTATTTGAAGTGATTGAAGCTGAAGAGATAGTCGAATTTTTAAAGGAGAATAATTCTTATTTTATAGATAATGATTTACAGACTCGTCTGAGCTTACAGTTACATAAGTTTATCTGGAATCCAGAAGCAAAGGGAGTTTAAAAGCAGTTGATAGTTAAAAGTGTATAGTGAATAGTTAAAAAATTAATTATTTTGAACTTAACTATCAACTATCAACTATCAACTATACACTATACACTATACACTATACACTATACACTATACACTATACACTATATATTGGGGAGGTGCTAATAGATGAAGGATGTACAGAATATAAAAGGTGATTATAAATTTGCTATTAACAAAGTTGGAGTAAATAATTTAACTCATCCTATTAGAATTAAAGCAAAAAGTGGGGAGGTAGTGGCTACAGTAGGGAATTTTTCTCTGGCTGTTAACCTCTCCAAGTCATTAAAAGGGATTAATATGAGTAGATTACCCCAGTTGTTATCAGAGCTAAATAAAGATAGATTTATTATAGGGAATTTTAAAGAGGATATATTGATGATATTAAAGGAGATTAAAAGTCGAATGGAGAGTGATACTGCTTACTTTGAGGTTGAGTTTGATTACTTTATAGAAAAGCAGGCTCCAGTGTCAGAGTATAGTGGTATTACACCTTACAAGTGTAGAATAGAAGCTTCCTTAGATAGTGATCACTATGATTTGATTTTAACTGTTGAAGTTCCGATAACAACCTTATGTCCATGTTCTAAAGAGATTAGCAATTATTCTGCCCATAACCAGAGAGGATATGTCAAGACGAGTATCAGGTATAATGATGCAATCTATCTAGAGGATATCATAGAGTTGGTAGAAGAGGTAGGAAGTTGTGAGATTTACCCTATTTTAAAAAGGGTTGACGAAAAGTATGTTACGGAAAAGGCTTATGAAAATCCACGCTTTGTAGAGGATGTGGTTAGATTAGTAGCAGAGAGGCTATCGATAGAGTCCAAGGTTACTTGGTTTAAAGTAAGTAGTATGCATCAGGAATCTATCCATCCCCATGATGCTTATGCTATGTTAGAAAGGTGGAAATAAGCAGGAAGGTCAAGGTTACTTGTTTTTTTAATGTATCTTAATATAATGAAAGTGCGACACTTTTCACTTTAGTGTATAGTGTAAAGTTGATAGTTTATAGTTAAGTTCAAAAACTTAAAACATAAGGATTTTAATCTTTTAACTATCCACT
>NZ_JBSQYM010000086.1:0-12591 GCF_055140805.1 Orenia sp. | reverse complement strand
GTTCAGCCCCTTGTCGTACAAGTGAATATATGGAGTTACAAACACTAATCCTTGTTTGTGTAAAATATTCAAGGTATCGTAAGGATTAATGTATTCCCAAAATAGCATAGTGCTATGAGGGATAATGGGTTTGTGGGCAGCCCCTAGTGAATAAGGTAATCTACACTTGTAGAGGAAACTTAAAATACAAACTTCACTAAAAAGCTACGAGTAACCTATACCTATATGGTATTTGTGAAGTATAGCGAAGCTCCATCTAAATCTTGTTTTTGATTTAGGTGGTGAGGTTCACTTACATATTAATTTTAACCTTTCTCCCCTGTAATATTCTCTCAACTAATGATATTAACTTTAAGATATGGTATAATAAAACAATCCATTATTAAAGAGGAGGTATTTTATGGGCTTTTTAGACGGATTGATGGGAAATGCTAGTGAAATGAATACTGAAGAAATAGAACAAGAGCTATCTGAAGTATTACTTGATGGTGAAACTGTAAATAAAGGCTATAAAGTATTGAGAGATTTTTTTGTATTTACTGATAAAAGACTTATTGTTGTAGATAAACAAGGGATTACAGGAAAGAAGGTTGAATATCACTCAATTCCTTATTCAAGTATTAGACACTTTAGTGTTGAAACTGCTGGTAGTTTTGATGCAGACTCAGAATTAAAGCTGTGGGTTGCAGGTGCGAGTATGCCAATCCAAAAGCAATTTGGAAAGAGTAATAATATTCTCGAGGTTCAAAAGACTCTAGCTGAGTATGTATTATAAGAAAAGAGATACTAAATCTATAGATTTAGTATCTCTTTTCTTATTTTATTATGAAATAATTAGAATAAGCACCTAAAACTCTATCTTTAATCTTGTATAAACCCTATCTTTGCCCAACTTAGAAGCAACAGCATCATCTTCATCATCACTATCAACATAGGTTCCACCTATCTGTAACTCAACAGCATTGGCTAAAGAATAATTAAACTGTGGTTCAACTACAAAAGTTTCTGTTCCCAATTCATAATTAATATTACATTCTATTTGATGAAACTGAAAAATCGGTCTATCAGCATGGAAATTTAAAATTTTAATATCATCTTCATTGTCTAAACGACCACCTTTAAAATAATACTGACCTACTAAATATAAATCATCACTAAATTTATAATCTATACCCAGCGCTGCCTCTAAACGATTATTAAATTGATTATCCTCATAAATACTATAAGCTGTTTCTGTCCAAACTCCCATCTCTCCAAAATCTCCAATAAAATCGAAACCAATTCTATTAGCTTCTGGATAAATAAATTTTCCTTTATCATTTTCTATAAATTCCTTATCAAAACCATGGTAAGTACTTGCTGATAAATCAAACCCCTTGAAGGCACGTTTTGTTATTTTAAATCCTCCTTGGATATTTTCAATATCATCTTCTACTCCTGCTATCCCTTTAATCTTTAACAAATTTTCTTTTTCTTCAGATAACTTGTTTCTTTCAAAATATGATGTTATTACTCCTGTTATCTCTAAACCATTGGCAGTATAATATATTCCCTTAACTGCTTTAACACCAAGCTTCTCATCTAAAGGCTTTATGGCTGTATAATCATGAGGATTAAAATAATCTGTCGGTTGTAATTTATAAGCACTCCCCCAATTAATTATCTGCTTACCTATTCTCCAATCCATATGATCTGTATAATAATTTAAATAAGCTTCATTAGCTTCTACTTCTGTATCTTCATTCTTCATAGAATAAGTAGACAAATCTATATACATATCTGCATCAAAACCAAAACTCTTCTTTAACTCTAAATCCAACCTCTCTCGGTCTATCAATTCTCCATCATCAGAAATTCCTTCAATACTACTATCTAATGTTCCAGAAATCTCTAATTTATCTTTGGCAAAAACTCCTGTACTACAAATTAAAAATATTACTATTGCTAAAATAAAATTTCTTCTTTTTAGCATTACTAATTCCTCCTATTTATATTAACTATAATAAATAACAAGTGACAAGTTACTCATCACTTATCACTTGTTTCCAATTTAATATCTTCTTAAATATCTTGGACTAAAGATACGGTCATTTACCTCATCATTATAAAGAACTGATTCTAAATAAAGTATAGTCTTTGTTCCTTTTTGTACATCTTCCATTATCACCTTCTGAGGTGTCCAATACCCTTGAATCTGTTTAACATTGTAGTTTGTCAAAATCTTCTGTAGCTTATCTCTAGAATCATAAAATTCAACTTTAGTTGGATACCAAGTCTTCTTACTTAGAATTAATTTCCCATACTTATAATCTATATCTTCATCAGTAGGAATTATCTTTAAAATAAACTCTTCTTCATTTTCTTCTAAAACTGTAGCCTTATAATCATCATTATAATTCTCTGCACTAACTAAGGATAAGTCATTATAACTAAAATCTGTTCCTACAAAACTACCATTTTTTTGACTTCCAGAAATCTTTCTTACTGACCCTAAAGCAGGCAAGTATAAATACATATCCTCATCATCAGTTTCAGGCTTATCTATAGATAAAAATCCTGTTCCTTCTACATCAGATGGTGATAAAAAACGACTTAAAGATTTTTTTCTTTCTATCTTTTTACTGATAGTTCTTAAAGTTCTAACCCTCTTACTACCTGAAGGATCATACAGTTCTAATTTAAGTTCCATCTGAGTTGTTTGAACATCTCTAACCTCTTCCATCTTATCTAATAAATCATCACCTGTTACCTTAGCAAAAACTATAATATTTAAACCAAAGAGCAATACTATCAAAGTAATTAAACTGATCAACTTCTTCATTATACATCTCCCCTTATAAATATCTAGTGTAAAAAAATTGACATAATATAGATAAAAAGCAATATTTAGGAGGTGAGTTGGTAGGGGTTAGGAAAATCTAACTACCTAACCACCCAACCCCTAACTACCAAAGTAAAAAGTGTCGCAATATACCCATTACCCATCACTCTCTATATCAAAATTAATATAATTATATTAATTTTGATATTCCATTCTTTTCGCAACCCCTTTAACCTTCTCTTGGGATTTAGCTTCTAAAAATTTAGGTTCAAAGATAATACAAATTGCTGGTAAGAATAGCAATGCTCCTAATAAGCAAGCCCCTATTGATACTACAACTAAAAAGCCAAAGAATTTTACTGGTAAAAAATCTGAAATCATCAGAGCAATAAATCCAATAATAACTGATAAGGCATTGAAAATTATTCCCCTTCCTGTAGTTGTTAGGGTAATCTTAATTGCTTCTATAGTATCTTTAACTTTCTTCTCTTCACGATATCTCCATAAGAAATGAATTGTATAATCAATCCCTACCCCAATCATTATTGAGGATAATAAAGCTGTTGCTATATTTAATTCAATCTTAAAAAATCCCATCAATCCAAATAAACTAACTATGGCTAAAGCTAAAGGAATTATAGACATTAAACCAGCTACTGGTGATCTAAATAAGAACATTACAATTATAGCTATAACTATTGCTGCAGTAATCAAACTAATAAATTGTCCTCTTACTACTGCATCACTTAATTTGGATTGTAAATCCCCAAAACCTCCCACTATCTTTAAGGGAGAATCTTTATCCTTCTTAATATAATCTCTCATATATTTAACTAATTCTTGGATATCTCCAGTACTATTAGTAGGTATTTTAGCAGTAATTAAAGCATGTTCACGATCAAAATCTACTAATTTTTTAAGGTCACCAGAGCTCTCATATAACATCAAATATTGAGATATCGCATTTGGATTAGTAGGAATTTTATCAAATCTTTCATCCCCACTATGAAGTTCTTTATTCATCTTTCTTATTATCTTAGAAATTGCTCCTACATCTCCAATGTTCTTATGGTGGATAATCGTCTCTTCAAAATCACTTATTTTTCCCATTACTTTAGAATCTGTAATATCTCCTTGAGCCATTATTGAAATAGTATTAGCTCCTCCAAAATATTTGTTTCCTGCATTAGTTGCCTTAGTAACCTTTGAATTTTCTTTAAAATAATTGACTGGATTAGTATCTATCTTCAAATAAAAAATTCCTAAGGAGATCAATCCTATAATTACAATAGAGACTAATGCTATCTTTTTGGAATTAATTGTTACAAAATCAGCAGTAAAATTAAGTAACCTTTCTAATATCCCTTTTTTCCCTTCTCCATCAGCAGTTTCTATGGGCTTAGCTTTAGGTAAGAGGACCATCACAGCTGGCATAAAGGTGATACTAGCTATTAAGGCAAAGCCAATCCCTATTGCAGCAAGTATGCCAAGTTCTTGGGCAGGCACCATAATATGTGACATTAAACATAACATTCCTGCTACTGTAGTCAGTCCTGCAGCAATAATTGGTGCTCCCAAACTGGAAACAACTTTTTCAACTAATTTCTTTTCACTTAAATCAGCTTTTGAAGTATTCTCTTGCTGATAATGAGCAATAATATGTATTCCATAATCGTTAGCTATTGCTATTAGAGACATTGGTAAAATAACTGTAATCAAATATATCTTCCAATTTAATACTGAAATTAATCCCATTGAAATAATAATTGACATCACTACTACCATAAAGGGTAATAAAACCCCTCTAAACTGTCTAAAACACAGATATAAGAATACTAACATAATCAATAAAGCTAAGGGCATCAACTTCTTCATATCACTTTGAGTATTTTTACTAACCTCTGCTCTAATTATTGGCATCCCAGCTAACTTGACTTCTTCATCTCCAGGTATACCTTCTATTAGTTTATTAACCTTTGTTAATATTAAATCATCTGCAACATCATCTTTTAATACTCCTATGATTGCCATTGCTTTAAAATCTTTAGAAATTATACTACCATAAATCAATTCATTGTTTTTAATTCTTTCTCTTATCTCTTCTCTTTGCTCAACACTTTGTGGAATATCTTCAATGGCATCCTCTACAATCAACATATAACCTTCTCCTCTTACATCCTGTACAGTAAAAGGACTATTTACCTTATCTACTTCTTTCCAGCTCTCTAATTCATCTGATATCCGTTTCGCTCTCTTTAAAGTTTTACCATTTAAAATATCATCTGTCTCCAAAATAATCATTATTGCATCAGTTCCACCAAAAACCTCTTCGATTTTATCAAGATTTACTCTTGAAGGCATATTCTCAGGAATCAATCCTTCAAGGCTAGGATCCATTTGTACTTTTGGAATTTGCAGAGCAAAGTAGACTGTAACCAATAAAAAAATACTAATGACTAGCCAAGGGTGACGAATAGAAAAACTTGAGATTCTGTTCATAACACAAATCATCTCCTCATTAAAATTTTATAATTTACTCTCAATCATCAAAAGAATAATTTCAATAATCATTATCATTTCATTCTAAAAAAATAAATCACCTCCATATAAACTTTCAACCTAAAGTAAAAACTTATGGGGCTTTATACTTTTGATTTTAACTCTTAACTCATCACTATCATCCAACTTTAAAAATATCATCCCCTTTTTAAAGAGTTTTTAATACTATTTAAGAATATTTCATTTTTCGTAATATTTATTTAAAAAAATATCATTATAATGATATTTTTTTATTTATTGAATACTGCTTTTTTAACTTTCGATAATAATTTAGCAGTTATCTTCAACTCTTCTTCAGAAACACCTACTAAAGATTCTTTAAATATTCCTACATATTCTTGCCTGTGATTTTGATAATATTCTTCTCCTTTAGCAGAAAGGCTTATTAGAACAACACGTCTATCTTCTTCACTTCGATATCGTTTAAGATATCCTCTTTCAATTAAACGGTTAACAATACTTGTCATAGTAGTTGCTGGAGTAGAAAAGAATGAAGCTAATTCTGACATTGTGGCAGAATTTCTTTGACCAATTAACTCAATTAAAATATGTTCTTTTAAACTAAAATCTTGCTCTAATTCAGAGACATGTTCAAAAATAACTTCTACAAAATCCATTAAAATTATTTCTCCTAAATTTATCTTATTATCTAAATCCATAATTAGATTCACCTCATTAAGATTTTAACTTACTACGAATATCGAATTATTTTTTATTATTATAAATTATCTATTAGTTTTTGTCAAGAAAACATTGACAAACAATATTAATAGTTTCAAAAAAGAGCTACCAGAGTTACTATAGTAGCCTTCTACTCTAATCCTCTTATATAATTTATTGATTGATAGTCTTCTGTTCAATTTTAAAGGCCCAACTACTAATCCAATAATATTATTAATATTAACTTTTTTCATTTATCACATAATCCTCATATCTTTCATAATCACTCTCTTTACACTCTAAAGTCAACTTAGTACCTTCTTCCTCATAACTAGTTGTAAGCACATTAGCATTTTCATGAAAATAAGAGACTAGTTGTTCTTGACCATAAGGTATTAGCATCTTACATTTAGTATAGTCCCTAAAGATATATCCACTGATTAATTGGATTAACTCATTTATTCCTGTTCTTTTCTTAGCAGATAAATAGACCTTATCCTCTCTCAAATGAGGAATTATAGTATCTGTTAAATCCCCTTTATTAAAAGCATAAATAATAGGGACATCTTCAACTCCAATCTCCTTTAATGTCTTATTTGTAACCTCAATCAAGCTTTGATATTGAGGATCTGAATAGTCAACAACATGGATTATCAAATCAGCTTCTGCAACCTCTTCTAATGTAGAGCGAAATGCTTTGACCAGATGATAGGGCAATCTATTTACGAATCCAACAGTATCTGTCAGTAAAAATGATCTATTATCAGGTAATTCTATCTTTCTAACTGACGTTTCTAAGGTTGCAAATAACATATTCTTCTCAAATACCTGTTTATCCAAAGAAGAGTTGAACATCTCAACCATTGTATTCATCAAAGTGGACTTTCCAGCATTAGTATATCCAACTAAGGAGACAATAGGAAGCCTACTTTTCTTCCGCCTTTTCCGCTGTATTTCCCGTTGAGAAACTAGTGTTTCTAGCTCCTTTTGTAAAGCTGTTATCTTGTCTTCAATTTTTCTTCGACTAAGCTCCAAATTTTTCTCTCCTGCACCTCTATTACTCAACCCTGCTCCTCCACCTTGGCGATCATAACTTCTTTGACCCGCTAATCTAGGTAGCATATATTGGAGTCTAGCTACTTCCACTTGTAATTTTGCCTCTCTTGTTTTTGCACGTTGAGCGAAGATATCTAAGATCAACATAGTTCTATCTACTACTCTTATATCCAGTCTATCTTCAAGTACACGAATTTGAGAAGGAGATAATTCATCATTAGCTATTACTAATTCAGCAACTGTGGAATCTAGTAATCTCCTAACTTCTTGAATCTTACCAGAACCAATATAATGGGAATTATTAATATGATCTAAATTTTGAGTCATCTCTCCAACTACTTCTATCTTACATGCAGTTGCTAAGCCTTTTAATTCTTCCATTAAATATTCAAAATTATCTTCTCGATTTTTGATATTAACACCTATTACTATCGCTTTTTTATTTATAGCCATTTTAAATCTCCTTTCATTTCTCTAGGTCAATTTTTTAATTTTATTGAAAAGCTCCTAATTTAATTGAGAGCAAAAAAGGTTGCAAATGAACATAAACATATTGTTCATCTACAACCCTTAATATAAAATATATACCTCTAAAACTGATACTAAATATAGAATACAGTTTTAAATTATATATTAACCAGTTGGCTAATTAAATTTAAATATTATAGTATCTTTTCATGGATAGATTGGTCAGGCTAAACCTAACTACCCAACTACCAAAGAACAAACTGTCATAATCTCTATTGTATTAGTTCTTCTACTAGCACAAGTCGTATATTAATATTAACATAGACATTTGGAGAGTTCAAATATAGTTAAAAGCTATACTCCAGCTCCAGTCTCCTTTAACTCAACCTTCATCCTCTCTGCCAAATCCCTTTCTTGATCAGGCTGTACACGATACGCTACAAAGAGATTACCTAAAGAAAATAATGCTGCTAAAAAGAATACCCACTGACTACCCCACTGTGACCAGACATATCCTCCAGCAAAAGCTGCTAATATAGAAACTACATGGTCAAGACTTAATCCCAAAGATAAAGTAGATGTAATTTCTTCTTCACTCCAAGCGATTGAACGTAGATATACCGCTTTGATCATCCCCATCCTAAAAGATAGCTTATCTAAGATAAATAATATGTATATCATCCAGAGGCCTAGACTATGGCTAGGAATTATCTTAGTTGTAATACCCCAAACTACAAAACCAAAGCCCAGATAAACTCCAATAAATGTAAGGGCATCTAAATACAACATCCGCTTAATCCCAAACTGGTCCATCCAGTTTCCTAGTTTATTAAGAAAGAAAATAGAGATAAATCCAGCAATCATACTGAGCATTGCAATTGTATCAGCTTTTTTCATTAAAACATCAACAAGAACCCAGGTGCCATAAACTATAGCAATCTGTTTTTGAACTCCACGTAATACAGTAATTAAGTAAAAATAACGATACTCTTTTCTAAAAATTAGTTTAATCTTACGAGCTGCTACCTTATGAGGTTTAGTACGACGTATCATAATTACACTCATCACTGCTGCACAGGTAAAGGCAACTGCAGAAACTACAAATATCCACTTAATAGAAGTATTAAAACTAAAAAAATCTGTTCTAAATCCAAAAAAGACCAACAAAGCTGCTAACAGACCAAAAGCTGCTCGGGCACTAGAAAACTGACCCATACGGCGTCCAACTTGATTGGGGTTTGCTAAAGACATCCCAATAGCATCCTGCAAGGGCATAAAGAGATGCATTCCCATAGAATTGATAAACAAAAATATTAACATTACAGTAAAAGATGGTGTAAAAAGACCTAAAACTGCAACGCCGATAATAGCCAATACCTGGGCAATCAAAGCAATTCTTAAATCTCCCAAAAAGCTCAAAAAACTAATTACAAGAACACATAACATCCCTGGTAATTCTCGAGGAAACTCAATAAATCCTCGTTGTAAAGCCGTTACATCATAAACTTCTTTGTAATAATTTGAATAGACATTATTACTTAGACCATTACCTAAAGCTACTGCTGAGATCAAAATAAAGAACATTAAGATTTCAGGTGATAGCTGTTTTAGTTTTTTAATCATTTGCTAATTCCTCTCCTTTACTAAAAAATCACTGTATCTAATTTTTAATTTTAGATATTTACATCTATTATAGCATATATAGTTAGGACTTATAACCTTTATTTAGAACAATAAGATTATAATAACTATAAGAATATTAAATTTTACCTTTCTTATTACTATTAATTTTTAATCAATAAATATTTTAATTTACCATATAAAAAAAAGAACTACTAGATTTACTCTAGTAGCCCTCTACTGTAAATTTTTTATATAATTTATTGACAGCTTTCTTCTCAATTCTAGAGACATAGGAACGCGAGATATCGAGCCTATCAGCAATCTCCCTTTGGGTTTTTTCTTGACCATCCTTTAATCCATATCTCAATTCCAGTACCTTTCTCTCTCTACTGTCCAGTTCTTTAAGCTTTTCATATAAGGTCTCCTCTTTCATAGCCAATTCGACCTTTTCACTGACTACATCTACTGCTGTTCCTAAGATATCAATTAATTTGATTTCATTTCCTTCCTTGTCAGAACCAATCGGTTCATGCATTAACTTCTCATTATTTAGCTTTTTCGTCTTTCTTAAATGCATCAAAATCTCATTCTCAATACATCTGGCTGAATAGGTTGCTAATCTAGTATTCTTATTAGGATTAAAACTATCAATTGCTTTAATTAATCCAATAGTCCCAATCGAGATTAAATCTTCATTGTCCTCTTTAGTATTTTCAAACTTCTTAACTATATGAGCGACCAATCTCATATTATGTTCAATTAACTCATCCTTAGCTGTTAAATCCCCTTCAGCCAATCTCTTTAAACATTCTTCTTCTTCCTCTTTGGATAAAGGCTGTGCAAAGGTAGTACCATTAGAGATATATGATACTAAAAACATTAAGCCATCCATCAATGTTGAGCATAACTCAACTAAAAAAGAAGGCACCAAAGACCATTCACCTCCCAAGTTTCACTCCTATTTATATCTATATGAGCAAAGCTAGACAATTGTGCCTGTCCATTAAATTTATTAAACTTTAACTATCTCCAAATCGACTTTATTTTGTAAATAGTGCAAGAATTTTAAAAAGGTGATTTTTTGTGTCTGTGACAGCTGGGTTTAGTGGGGGATTTTGTCCTTTCCAATATTTTGT
Organism: Orenia sp.; assembly: GCF_055140805.1. NCBI lineage: Bacteria > Bacillati > Bacillota > Clostridia > Halanaerobiales > Halobacteroidaceae > Orenia > Orenia sp. The sequence continues at coordinate 2,268 of NZ_JBSQYM010000086.1, read as the reverse complement.
TGGATAAAAAAGGTTTTTGTGTTTAATTGTAGAATTAAGTTTAGGAAGTAATTTTTTGTCTTTTGAGGTTAAGTTTATTTTGAGGTTTTTTTGATGATTTCTGCTTGATCAGAGTATAGGTTTCACCCCAAGAGTACTTCCTCGGGAAAACCACCCTCAGGGCGCGCCTATAGGCGAGTTACCTTTTTCCCATAGATGAAAAAGTAGGCAAACCTACGAGTTTTAAAGGACAAAAACTCTTCGTGGCAAACCCAGCCCAATCATTTAAAAGATGGGGAAAATGCTAGCACTTATTATTAATAATTTGTTAGTTAGCTAAGTATTTAGATTATCTATATAACTTGCTTAATATCAATAGACCGCTTACTTTCCCAGCGAAACACGCTATGTCTATATAAGAAATATTTGAGTAGATTGTAAGTTTGATACTTATTAGATAGTTGGGAAATAACTCAATTACCGCTTGCGTTTCTTTAAAAGATGATTTTTAAATTTTGAGGTATTACTTTATTAATCTGTTCTGTCAGTTTTTATGATAACACGAAAGGTATTATGGTTATTATTAGTTATAGAGGTTAATAAGGTTAAGAGGTTATTTAAAGTAGCTATAAACGACATACGTCTCTTTATATCTTATATAGTAATTATTAACGACATATGTTGTTAATCCAATAGTTATATGAAAGATCTGGCTAAGTAATTTTATTGTAGATATAAATTGAATAGACTATTATATAGACCGTTTTCAATACTTTTATAGTATTTTGATTCAATCATAAGAAGATTAATTATCCCAGTTATATTATAAGTATAAATTAAATTAAACTAAAATTAAGCAGAGTTTCTATGATAATAAAATAGTTTTGATGTAAAAAAGTTCTCAAATGATTTTAATATAAGATTATTTTTAAAGTATTATCAAATTAGAAGGTTAATTTTTGGAAATAAGATTAAAACCAATTGAAAAGGGGTAAAAAATGATGAATACTGTTTATTTAATAACAGGCAGTGCAGGAATTGGAAAATCTACTATATCAAAAAAATTAGCATCGAAATTAGATAATAGTGCCTATATAGAAGGGGATTTAGTCTATCATATGATAATATCTGGTTATGTAGCTCCTTGGAAAGATAATGGTGAATATATAGATTTAGCTTGGAAAAATTTTATATCTTTAGCTAACAACTTTGTTTCCAAAAATATAGATGTAGTTATTGATTATATAACTTTTCCTAAACACTTAGATTATTTAAAAAAATTGGATAAAGATATTAACATCAAATATGTTGTTTTAACAGCCGAAAAAGAAGAAATTGTAAGAAGAGATAACAAGAGACCCAAAGAATATAGAATGGGTGGTAGAGTTTTAGAGTTGATTAGCCAATTTGAAGAAAAAAATATTGACAAAAAATTTAAATTGAATACAGCTAATAAAAAATTTGAGAAAATAGTTAAGGAAATACTAGAAAGTGATAAATATATTTATGATTTTGCTTAATGCATTATACATATTAAAAATAATTTGTGGACAAGTTCTGGACAAAGCCATAACATAACAATAAATGAGCGACATCCCAATTGAGTGTATATATAAAGGATATGCTGACTTATGTTAGACTTGGTGGGTTTAATTAGAAGTGGAGAACATTAGCAGGAACGTTACGAAGCTACAGGATGTTAAGTGAATATGAAATCATAGTTTATGTTTTAACTACTATACTATAGTGTAGTAGCTTGTAAGAAAAAAGATTTCATTACGGGAGGAGAAATAATATGGATATAGTTAGTAGTATAGAAGACATAAAATTAGCACATTTAGAATCTTTTACAGAAAAGATTAAAACATCATGGGGATTTCTTTTTTGTAATGAAGATAATCCTAAATATTATGATGCAAATCATGCTTATATAAGAGAGGTATCAAATAATCCAGAAAAAATAGTTGATGAAGTAATAAGCTTTTATAAGAATAAACAAATTATCCCTAGGTTTTATATATATAATATTGAAAAACAAAATCAATTGCTTAAAGAGTTGGAGAAAAAAAGTTTTAAATTAGAACAATTTGTTGATCCTATTCAATTATGACATAGTAAAGTTAAAATAGAACCTAAAATTAATGATAATATAGTTGTTGAGCAAGTAAATGATAACAATTTTAAAGATGCTTTCATACGCGTTAACTTAAGCCGAATTTTGACAATTAGTCAATGGAATAGTATATTCCATCAATCTGTCTAAAGTTGTTTTTCGCTTACGTTTCTCAT
>NZ_JBSQYM010000085.1:0-15907 GCF_055140805.1 Orenia sp. | reverse complement strand
TTCATCTAAAGTAACAAAAGTCAACCCTGTTCTAGCTTCATCAGTTAATAGCATAGATCCAGTATTGACACCTTTCTCATCTAAAGTTTCTTTTAAAAAGCTACCTAATACATCATTTCCTACCTTACCTACAAAAGTTGTCTTTGCTCCTAATTTACTAAGTCCTGCTGCCACATTAGCAGGTGCTCCTCCCGGACTCTTTTGAAATTTCATATTATTCTCATCTAAAGGGGTAAAATCAATCAATGCTTCTCCTAAAGATATAATTCCTTTCACTTTAAATTTCATCTCATTTTCTAAGTAATTATACTCTAGCTAGATATTTGTCTTCTCAATATTAACAAACGAAGAAGGCACATAGGCCCTCTTCTATTTTATTATCTTACTTATCTTCTTAAAAACCTAACTACTACCATTAATATTAAGAAATTTCTGATTTTTTCTTGAGCTTTCTCTTTAGTTACTTCTAAGCTATTCTCAGAGAAAAATGTTAAGTTATTATTTATCTCTTTTGAATAATTAGCATATGGTTTTATAAATAACTTATACTAGCCATCTTCTGACTGAGTATAAATTTTAATATTATTTTTTTAAACATGCTATAACAGTGTCTTTAACAGCAGATAGTTTATAACATTTAATTAAAACTCATATTTAATACCTGTCATGAAGAATAATTCTCTATATGATTGTTCTACATCCCAAGTTTCATCAAAATCATGATATACATTTGTTTCTGCCTCTAGAACAAAGCCTTTTCCTATTGGTCTATTTGCATATACTCCCACCTTATAACTCTTCCATTTTTTTCCGTTGTCTTGGTTTCTATGATATCTTAATTCACTATAAAAGTTAGCAAATACTTTTGTTGAAGAAAAATATTTATGATAATTTAATAACCCTCTAACTTCATCATCATCTTTTTTTTCCACACCATCTCCTATAAATAACCCTGTACCAATAGTTCCCCCTCCTATGTCAGATTGGTATTGAACTTCACCTTCAACCCAATCATTTGCACTATTGCTTCCAGTATTATTTCGATGCTCATACAGTCCCCTTGTATATATTCTGGATTTATCAGTTAAATTATAAGTTAGATTAACTTCTGGCTTTACTATATCATAACCTGATGAATCACCCGCACTTCTTCCTTGTACAAATATTAATTGTCCACCATAAGTTCCCCAATCAATGGTTTTCTGATAACCTGGTCTAAATTCAATCTCTGTCTCTCCATTATTATCGTCACCTTGGTTATAATTTTTATGGACTACATAACCTAATTGAAAGTTACCCCAGTCATCTGATTTTAAGAATCCATCTGCAAGTATCAATTTTGTAAAATCATAATCAGTTCCATCAGTATTGTGTCTATTTCCTGTTTCTACAGCTGATCTAATAGAGCCATGAACATTAGATGCCATTACTTCTGTTGAGAATATTGAACATGCCAATAATAACACCAATAATAGTAGAGTTTTCTTCATTATCATCTCTCCTTAATTTAATAAATTTTTTCCATCTTCATAATAACAACTATATAGTATTAAATATTAATTATATCCTTTTATCTACCACCTCCCTTCATAAATCAAATCATTATATTAAAGTACTAATTAAACAATATTAACAAGTATAGTCTTAATAATTTTTATAGGTGTGACTAGTCACACCTATAAAAATTAACTAAATCTATATAAATAAAGGGGGATTTATTTTAATAGATTTCTTAGTTTACTTATAATCATAGTTTTTTTACCAAATTGATCTTAATTTATAAATATCTAAAGAAATCAATTTTACATTGCCATCTTTAGCATACAGATTTAAATCTCTAGAATTTATATTCGGGAAAATCAAATCACTAATTACCTTCTTCCCATCGTTAGCAAATAACTCAACTGAAGACCAATCGATGAAAATATGCATTTTTACTCGCTTGTCATTAGCTGATAGTACAGCTTGATGCTTAGCAGCAAAATCTTTATGCAATTCAATATTTCCTGATTGGCTACGATCAACAAAAACAGTTTCTTCTTTAGTATCATAACCTATAACGGTTTCTTGGTCATCACCACTATAAACTTTGAAACCAAATTCTTGAGCATCAAGCAGTTCAAATTCTGCAATTATCTCTAACAGACCCTCGTTAGTATCTGTCAATAAATTAACATCAGGAGAAATAATCAAATCACTCCAGGTTTTAGACTCTACTCGCAAATCTTTTAAATTTTCTGCTGGACTCTGTACTAACTTAATTCCTTCTGGGAACCTCTTTAACTTTAAAGCACGCGGAATACTCATTGCACTACGCCACACTTCAGTTGGAACTTGATTAGCATATCTCCAATTACTCATCCAAGCTAACCACAGACGTTGGCCATCTACTAAACTTTTATCACTCCAAGAAACACCAGCATAAAAATCAGCACCATAATCTACCCATTCTAAATTGTCAGCATCAATTGACTGATTATCCGGTGTAAAGATTGTGCCATCAAAATCTCCCACAAAATACATCATACCCGAACCACCTGCTGGAGGTTGTGGATCATTTTTATTTATGCCATTACCAGCACCCACACTTAAAACAAGAACCCATTTTTCATCAATTTTTATATCATTCTCATCATATAATGGTAATGGAAATACATCTGGACATTCATAAACCCCTTGATGAGTTCCTTCAATATCAGAACCAAAAGAACTAACATAAGTCCAATCTATTAGATTGGAAGAATTATAAAACTCTACTCTATCTTGAACAGCAAGAACCATTATCCATTTTTTACTCTCTTGATGCCAAATAACCTTGGGATCACGAAAATCTGATGTCCCTTGATTTTTAAGGACAGGATTACCATCATACTTATGCCATGTTCTCCCTTTGTCCTTACTATAAGCAATACTCTGCTGTTGTAAATCTATATCATATTCTTCACCAACTGGAGCGTTAGTATAAAAGGCTACTAACCCAGAACCTCCATCAAAAAATCCACTGCTATCATTCCAATCAACAACTGCACTACCAGAAAAGATAGTTCCTAATTCATCTGGTTCTAATGCAACAGGAAAATGTTCCCAATAAACTAAATCTCTACTTACTGCATGCCCCCAATGCATTGCCCCCCAAATGCTACTATAAGGATGATACTGATAAAATAAATGATACTCCCCTTTATAATAAACCATACCATTTGGATCATTCATCCAATTTCTTTCCGGACTAAAGTGAAACTGAGGACGGTATTGTTCTTTATAATAATCATTCTTAGCTTTATAAATATGTTCTCCCATAAAAACTCACTCCTATCTTATTATTTAAATTAATAAGCAGCAGATTAGAATTATTTTTCTAAAACAAGCTTGTTGAAATTTTTCGATCTAAATGTAATCGTGTTCAAAACAAAGAATACAATAATAATACTTCTTGTATTTATATAAACATATTTTTTCTATTCATTTATACCTCTTAGATTTAATGAATCACAGAAATGACAACCAACAAAATGTTTATCACCAACTGATTCCCAAACTGGTTCTTTTTCTCTACATACTCTTTTTGTATAAGTACAACGGGTTTGGAAGATACAGCCTGTAGGTAAATTAATTGGATCAGGCGGTGTCCCCTTTAATATAATCCGACTACGACTGTGATCAAGTCTTGCCCTTGGAACTGATGATAATAGAGCCTCTGTATAAGGATGCTTTGGGTTCTCTAATATTTCATCTCGTGGTCCAATTTCAACTAATTTCCCTGTATACATAACAGCTATTCTATCAGCAACATAACGAACAACTCCTAAATCATGAGAAATAAAGAGAAATGTTAAATCTAACTCACTCTGTAATTCCTTCAAAAGATTAAGAATCTGTGCCTGAACAGATACATCCAAACCAGAAACTGGCTCATCAGCAACAATAAATTTAGGCTTAATTGACAATGCTCTTGCAATTCCAACCCTTTGTCTTTGTCCACCACTAAAAGCATGAGGGTATCTTTTTATATATTCTTTCCTCAATCCTACCTGTTCAAGTAATTCTGCTGCTCTATCTTGTCTTTCTTCACGAGTACCAATATTATTAACTACAAGTGGCTCTATTATATTTTCCATAACAGTCATCCGCTCATTTAATGAAGAGAAGGGATCCTGAAAAATCATCTGCATATTGGATCTCACTTCTCTCATCTCTTTTCTATCTAACTCTAATACATTTAACTTTTCATTACCCTTGTAAAAATTTACTTCACCACTAGTTGGCTCATATAATCTTAGAACAGCTCTTCCTAAAGTTGATTTTCCACAACCACTTTCACCAACAAGACCAAGAGTCTCTCTTTTATTTATCTTAATACTAACATCATTTACAGCTTTTACATTAGCCACTGTTTTCTTTAAGAAACCTTCTTTTATTGGAAAATACTGTTTAAGGTTCTTTATTTCTAAAAGAACTTCATTCTTCATCGGCTTTCCCCCTTTTCTACAAAAATCTATGCATATTTATGACAACTAACAAAATGATCAGGCTCTACCTCGATACATGGAGGTGCCCCTCCCATATCACAAACCCCAGCTATCTTCTCTTCACATCTAGGTGCAAAAGCACATCCAGCTGGACGATTAATTGGATTTGGTACCATTCCTTTAATTGGCTCAAGTTTTTCTAATGGGCCTTCCAATTTTGGTATTGATCTCCAAAGACCACGAGTATATGGGTGTAGCGGATTGTTAACAATTCTTTCTGTTTTTGCAAATTCAACCCTTCTGCCCAGATACATCACAGCTATTTTATCAGCTATTTCCGAAACAACCGCTAAGTTATGGGTAATAATCATAATCGACATTTCTCTTTCCCTTTGCAGTTCTTGTAATAATTCTAATATTTGAGCCTCTATGGTAACATCTAATGCTGTAGTTGGCTCATCTGCAATCAATAACCTTGGTGAGCAGGATAATGCCATAGCAATCATAGCTCGCTGACGCATTCCCCCACTAAACTCATGAGGGTAAGAATCCACCCTTTTTTCTGCCTTTGGTATCCCCACTTGCTTTAAAAGACCTATTGTCCGCTCTCTGGCTTCTTCTTCACTCATATCAGGATTATGAATTAAAATAGCTTCCATAATCTGATTACCTATAGTATGTTGAGGTCCAAAAGAGGTCATCGGTTCTTGAAAGATCATACTTATTTCATTACCTCTTATCTCTCTCATTTTATCACCCTTTGGGTCTAACTCCGCCAGATTAATGGCATCTCCATCTTCTGGATAATAAAGTATCTGACTACCCTCAATTAACTTACCTGGAGGGGATGGTATTAAACGTAAAATAGAATGGGAGGTAACTGACTTCCCACATCCACTTTCTCCTATAATTCCAAGTGTCTTTCCCTTTTCTATCGTTAAATTAACTCCATCAACTGCCTTAACAAGACCTTCATCTACATCAAAATATGTTCTAAGATTTTTTACTTCTAAAATTTTATCTATATTATTATTCATTGTTTCCCTCCTTACATACTTGAATATGGATCAGCTGCATCACGCAAACCATCCCCTATGAAGTTAAACATCAATACCGTTAAAACTACAAACAAACAAGGGATCAAATACCAAGGATAATTTGATAGAACAGTAATATCCTGGGCATCCTGTAATAGCACACCCCAACTTACAGCAGGAGGTTGCATCCCTAATCCTAAGAAACTTAACGTGGTCTCACCCAAAATCATGCCTGGAATAGCCAAAGTTATACTGGCTATAAGGTAACTTATAAACGCAGGAACCAAATGCTTTATTATTATTCTCATATCGTTTGCTCCAGCCGCTACAGCAGCAAGGGCAAATTCCTCTTGCTTTAAAGCCATTAATTTACCTCTAACAACTCTTGCAAGCCCTGTCCAACCAAGAAATGCGAGAATCATTGTAATCGCAAAATAGGTCTGCACAGTCCCCCAAGTTCTAGGTACGGCAGCCGAGAGAGCTATCCACAGAGGAATTTGAGGAATACTCATCAAAAGCTCTACCAATCTCATAATAATTTCATCTATGATTCCACCAAAATAACCCGAAACTCCACCAATAATAATTCCTAAAATAAAGCTTACAAATACTCCACCAAAACCTACAAACAAAGAGATTCGTCCCCCAAATAAAACACGAGTAAATATATCCCTTCCCATCTTATCAGTTCCGAAAAGAAAGATTGGAACTTCAGCATCAAAAAGTGTTCTACTTATCGGAATTAAACCCAACATCTTATAAGGTTCACTTTTAGCAAAAAAGTCTACTGAATATTCTTTGGATTTATCTTCTACATATTTATACTTAAAAGTCTCTTTATCAAACTCTTTTTTCATTTTATAAACAAAAGGGGTTCGTAACCCATCCTCTTTACTTATAAAATGTATCTTAGTAGGTGGTGCATATTTATATTCACTCAATCTTTCATTCATTTCATATGGAGCTATAAATCCTGAGAATATAGATAAGGAATATAATATTGCCAAAACTGACATAGCAACTAAAGCCAACTTATGTTTCTTAAATCTCATCCATATCAATTTACTCTGTGATGCATAATATAATTCCTCTTGTTTTTTCTGTGCTTTTTCTTCTTTATTATCTCTCCACTTTGTTAATAAATTATTCAAATTAAAATTTAATCCAAGCATTCTTTTTCACCCCTTTACCAATTAATCATATCTAATTTTTGGATCAGTCCAAGCTAAAAGCAAATCGGAAATCAAAGTACCAATTATAGTTAAACAACTTAAAATTAAAATAACCCCACCAGCTAAATACATATCTTCACTCTGTACCGCTTCTAACATTACTGGTCCAACAGTCTTTAAATTTAAAACTTGAGATACAACCAACTCTCCACCAACTAACGCTGGTAACATCCAACCAATTGTACTTATCAAAGGATTCATTGCAACCCTAACAGGATATTTCAGAATTAATTTCCATTCTTTCATTCCTTTAGCACGTGCAGTAACTACATACTGTTTCTTAATCTCATCTAATAGAGTTGCTCTTAAAGTACGAATTAAACCTGCAGTTCCAGCAGTAGCAATTACTACTAAAGGAAGCCATAGATTCTTTAGCATATCTAGCAACTTAGCTAAGGACCAAGGAGCATCAATAAACTCAGGAGAAAATATTCCTAATACAGCCCAACCTGTCTTAACATATACAACATACATTAATACTAAAGCAAATAAAAAGTTAGGTAATGCTACACCTATAAATCCAATAAAAGTAGCAATATAATCAATAACCGAATACTGCTTTACAGCAGAATAAATCCCAATCGGAACAGAAATAAGCCATTGCACAACCATAGCCAGTAAAGTAATCACCATCGTCATTGGAATTCTTTCAGCCAAGATCTCACTTACTGGGCGATCATAGGTAAATGATCTTCCAAAATCACCTTTAAAAACAATATTTTTTATCCAAATTAAATATTGCATATACATAGGTTTGTCTAAACCATACCTAACCTTTAAACGCTGAATCTCATTTTGATCTGCCTGATAACCTTGACGTTGTAGGTTTTGGATATAAGTCTCTACAAAGCTACCCGGTGGCAGTTGAATAATAAAAAAAGAAATCATTGATATCAAGATTAATAGTGGAACAAGCATTGTTAAACGACGCAAAATATAATTAGCCATTCTTCTTCCTCCCCTTTAATAAATTCATAAATTTATTAATTTTTTCAATAAATCTAAGTATTAGCCAAGAATACAAAATTCTTGGCTAATACTTACCCTAAAACTCAATTACTTTTGTTTAATAAATATCTGCTCTAATGAATAAGCTATATCTAATCCATAAGGATAACCTTCTTTGGGAATATTACCCAAACGATTCGAAATTATATTAGGTTTTTTTACATTTTCAAGCGGATAAATCATTACATAATTCTCACTAAACCAATTCATTAAATCCTGATATAATTTTTTACCTTCTTTTGATTGAGCAGGATATTGCTTTCTAGCAGTATGAATATCAAAAAACTCTTGTAAATATTTAGGAGGTTTTCTTCCTGTTCTTCCATCTTGGTCATAATAAAATTGAGACGCAGGAGCCCATGGACCTTTATAATTTGGCATATAATCTGAAGATATTCCAGAAGACCAAATTGGACCATCATTCCAGTGAATAGAAGCCATAATTTGATTATTATCTTTTCTTTGGAACCAAATTTTCAGACCCATCTGTTCAATAGTTGTACGGATGCCAACTGCTTGATAATATTCTTTTAATAATTCAGCCATCGGAATGATATCTGGTGTCTCATCAGACACTGAGAAAACAAATTCAAACCTCTTGCCATCAGGTCCAAGACGATACCCTTCTTCATCAAATTTATCCATACCAATTTCATCTAAAAGTGCTTTTGCCTTAGTAGGATTATACTCAGCAGTAGTTACTGTTGGCATATCATACATACCAAAGTATAGATTTTCATTAATATCTTCTGAATCCATAGCCAAGGCCAATGCTTTGGCAAATCTCTTTTGAGGATCTCGCATCAATTGCTGCCATACACTGTCTTTATTCTGATAATCATAATCCTGATTTAAAGTTATTACTTGTGGATTATTGATTGAACCAGTCATAAGAGTTTTATAATTACCTCTAGCTTCATTTTCACGATATAATGGCATATTAGTCAAAGTAGCATGCTGAGTAAGCAGGTCAACATTACCAGAGATCGCTCTCATAGTCAATGTTTCTTGTTCATTAACAACAGCATTACTAATTCTATCAATATAAGGTAATTGATTACCTTCAGCATCTACCTTCCAATAATAAGGATTACGCTCATATTCTAAAGTATTCGCATCAATCTTCACAGGAACCCAAGGAGTAAGAACTGGCACTCCTATTGCTATTGGTGATGTCATTTCCCAGTGATTGATAGTCTTTAATGCTAATAATTCAGCCCAATTATTCAGCCCCTCTTCTTCTACAAAAGGTTGAATCTCTTCTACAGGTGTATAATCAGCATGGAATTTCTTTAAATAATGGGAAGGTTGCAATATCTTAGTGTAATCCTCAATCCAAGAAGCTAACTGAGATATAAACCAACCATACGGTTTGTCAAATTTAGCGATAAATGTATAATCATCAACAATCTCTAACTTCACAGGAGTTCCAGTACCTTGAGTTTTTAAGATAGGAGGAAGAACTTCATTTACTCTCTTATCTAAATATATATTTTCTAAAGTAAAACGTACATCTTCTGTAGTAACAGGTACTCCATCAGACCATTTTAAACCTTTTCTAATAGTAAATTTAAAGGTCTTATAATCATCACTAGCAGTATAATCACTAAATATAGCAGGAGCTGGATTTTCAGTACTTTGACCAGTTCCCCTTAATGTTGTAATTCCAAATGCTAACATAAGCTCATTAGCAGCTGGTACACCAGCAACTTTTAAAGTACCTCCATATTGCCCAGGTTGCCAATCCAACCATTTTTCATCAATTAATGTTCCAGGACCAACTACAAAAGGCTCTTCTGGTAATCGCTCATCCACTGGTGGCAATTCACCCTTTGCAACTTTTTTTGCTAGCATAGGTGATTCATTATACTTCCCATTACTAGCTTTAGTTATAGCTTGCTTTTCTTCTTTTTTTTCATCGTTATTCTCTCCAAATTTCCACCATGCTCCTACTGTAACAGAACATAAAAGTACTAGAGTTAACATAATAGCTAAAATAGTTTTTTTCTTTTTAAACATTTTTATCCTCCCTTAATATTAAATTTATATTATACTTAAAATCACCTCCTATGTATGGATATGTTAATTAAAAATGAAACTTAATGGATATATTGCGACACTTTTTACTTTGGTGGTTAGGAGTTAGAAATTTAGGTAGTTAGGCAGTTCTTAACCCCTAACCACCTACCTCCTAAATGTCGCTTTTTCCATCTATAGCGTCATGGCTAAATTTCATTTTAGATTCACGACCTATAGATCTTTAGAGTAGTTTTTATCTTATACTTAGAAGCTTTCATTATACTCTTAGGGCTATTATATAAGTTATAAAACTTCCAATTATCATAAAACTATCTACAACTTAGTTATTACGAATTATTTTGTTACAATTAAACATGTTTTTAAGTTATTTGATTATAATTAATTCAATCTAAAAACAAAATTTAAACCTTCTTAATTTTAATTTGTATATATAATTGTGAAAATAAAATAATCCACCCCCTTAAATAAAAATTAATTTAAAAAGGAGTGGATCTTATCTTCTTATTATAAATTATAACCACTTATTATTTATTATTCTATTTTCATTAAACTAATTAGCACAAATAATAATTCTCTAAAATACACGTATATGAAACAAATGAACACGAGTACAAAAATGTGAAAATAAAAAAATTATTGACTTATATATACATTATAAATAAGCTTTTCCCCTTTGTCAAGAAATTATTCTATTTTTATTGAAATTAATGCTAATTAAATTTATTACTTAACTTTATTATAAAACCAAATTCAACTAAATAGAGTTAGTCACTAAGAAATATCTTTTTTTAGTAACACTATCTATAAAATAAATTCACATATAAACAAGGCTACTAACTATTCTCTACTAGCTAGTAGCCCATCATTACTCTATAAATATCACCCTAAGCTCTTTTAGTTAAAATAAAAGAGCAAAGTTAATAACTTTCATAATTAACAGTAATTCTATCTATTAATACAGTTGTCTTAGCCTTTGTGCCAGTAAATATCTAAGATTACTAACTATGTTATCTAGCCAAATCCATTATATACTCTTCTGGACTGACTGTAGCTGATCTAATAGTACTACCACTTGGGATATTTTTATCTGTAAAATCTTCTTCTACAACAGCAGGTAAAATTCTACAATTACGACCAATCTGAGTATTATCTGGTATTCTAACCCCTTTTCCAATCACATTCAATCCATTCTCCAACAAATCAGGCTTTTCATCATTAGGGGTCATATCACTACCAAAGCCAACATGAGAGTTAACACCAATCACTGTATCTTTATCAATAATGCATTTACAGACTATAGAACTCTTCTTTACTACAGTATTATTTAAAATAACTGAATCTCTAACCACTGCCCCTTCCTCTATTACTACACCAGGAGAAAGCACTGAGTTTTCTACTACACCATTAATTATACAACCATTGGAAACTAGACTCTTTATTGCTTGACCCTTTGCACCAAATTTAACTGGTGGCTTCTCTTCACTTCTAGTGTGTAAATTCCAATTGGAATCATATAGATTCAACTCTGGCAAAGGCTCTGTTAAAGCTAAGTTTGCTTCCCAAAGAGCCTTAAGAGTACCCACATCTCTCCAATAACCTCCGTACTCATAAGCAAAAACATTATTATTATCAATCATCTCTGGAATAATATGATGTCCAAAATCTGAATTCTCTTGATTACAAAAAGCCTTTAGCTTCTCAATTAAGACATCAGCTGTAAAGACATAGATCCCCATTGAAGCTAAATTGCTTTTAGGTTCCTCTGGTTTTTCAATAAAATCTACAATCTGCATATTATCATTTGGTTCTAAAATTCCAAATTGATGAGCATCTTCCCAAGCTACCCTTTGGGTAGCAATGGTTAAATCAGCACCCTTTTCTATATGTTGAGTAATCATCTCATCATAATTCATCTTATAAACATGGTCTCCAGAAAGAACAATTACATACTTAGGATTATGACTTTTTATATAAGAGAGATTTTGATAAACAGCATGAGCGGTTCCCTTATACCAACCACCTTGCTTCCCAGTATAAGGTTGTAGTATGGTTACACCACCTATTCTTCTATCTAAATCCCATGGCTTTCCAATACCTATATGATCGTTTAATGATAATGGAAGGTATTGGGTTAGAACACCTACATTATAAATTCCTGAATTAACACAGTTACTTAAAGCAAAATCTATTAATCTAAACTTTCCAGCAAAAGGAACACTTGGCTTTGCTCTATGCTCAGATAAAATGTCCAATCTAGTTCCTCTGCCTCCTGCTAAAACTAACGCTAATGTTTTCATCAAATAATCCCCCCTAGTTTATTTTAATAATTTTAAAGTTAATAAAGTATAACTAACCTTATTATTCTGGGCTACCACCACCCCCTATAAAAATCTATCTCTTAAAAATTACAAACAAATATAGATATCCAAGTCTAAAGTGTAATTTAGTGGATATATAGCGATACTTTCGTGTCGGGAATCAGGAATCTGGAACCAGTGTTTATAACTGATTCCTGACTACTGATTCCAGATTCCAAAAAGCGCCACACTATCTTTCTATTGTTTCATTCTAAAGTTGGATAACTATGTAAGTATGTGACTTAAAATGAAACTCAATGGAGAATATTAAGACAGTTTTTACTTTGGTGGTTAGGAGTTAGAAATTTAGGTAGTTAGGCAGTTCCTAACCACCTCCACCTAACAAGCAAAGTATCGAAATATCTCTATATAACATCATAGTTGAATTTTATTCTAGATTCACGAAGCATAGACTATGATATACTCAATCTTAGACTTAACTAACTCCATTACAGCCTCTTTTAACTTAGCCAATTTCTCATCTGCCCCTTGATTACTCTCTGCTGTAACTGAGAAGTAAAACTTAACCTTTGGCTCTGTTCCAGAAGGTCTTACTGTTACTAGACTATCATCTTCTAACAAAAACTGTAACACATTAGACTCTGGTAAATCAATAAGCTGCTCTTCTCCATTAACCACATTATATTCTTTACTGACTAAATAGTCTTTAATAACTATTATCTTCTGTCCATTAATCTCTGTTGGACTATCTTCTCTTAAAGATTTTAGTAAAGAGGCAATCTTCTCTTTTCCTTCTTTTCCTGGCATCCTAATTGCTTCTATATCTGCTTTATAGTAACCATACTCTTCATACATTCTCATTAATTCTTCATAGATTGAGCTCTCTTTAGATTTGTAATAAGCTGCCATCTCTGCAATTAACATAGTAGCTACTATTGCATCTTTATCACGGGCATGTATTCCATATAAATACCCATAGCTCTCTTCAAATCCAAAGATATACTCTTTGTCATATTTACCTTCTTCAAACTCTTTAATCTTTTCACCAATATACTTAAATCCAGTTAAAGTATCCATTACATCAAGACCATACTTCTCAGCAATAGGTTTAATCATCTCTGTAGTTACAACAGTCTTGATAACTACTCCATTCTCAGGCACTTCCTCTAAAGAATTAACGATATACTCAGTTAATAGAACTCCTACTTGATTTCCATTTAAGAATACCCATTCTCCCTTAGTATCCTTAACAGCAATACCTACACGGTCTGCATCAGGGTCATTGGCCATAATCAATTCTGCATCCTTCTCTTCAGCCAATTCAATCCCTAACTCAAATACTGCTGGCTCCTCTGGATTAGGATAAGCTACTGTAGAGAAGTTAGGGTCGGGCTTCTCTTGCTTAGCTACTACATGAAGATTTTTAAAGCCTAATTCATCTAAAACCCTCTGTACAGGCATATTTCCAGTCCCATGTAATGGGGTATAAACGATATGTAAGTCATCAGCCATCTCTTTAATAGCTTGAGTATTTAAAGATAAATCCTTTAAAGTCTTGATATATTTGTCATCCATTTTAGGATCAATAATTTCAAACAGACCTTGTTTACGTGCCTTTTCTTCAGAGATAGTCTTGACATTGTCAAAGCTTTTAATAGCATTAACCTCTGCAATAATCCCTTTATCATGAGGAGGAACAACTTGGGCCCCATCTTCCCAATAGACTTTGTAACCATTGTACTC
The DNA here is from genome assembly GCF_055140805.1 of Orenia sp. Classification (NCBI taxonomy): domain Bacteria; kingdom Bacillati; phylum Bacillota; class Clostridia; order Halanaerobiales; family Halobacteroidaceae; genus Orenia; species Orenia sp. Next base: position 2,060 of record NZ_JBSQYM010000085.1, on the reverse strand, counting down.
TGGTGGATTATGGCTTGCTGTTACCATAATTCCTGCAGTTGCCCCCAACTCTCTAACTGCAAAAGAAAGCTCTGGAGTAGGTCTTAAATCATCAAATAAATAGGCTTTGATTCCACTTGCTGCTAAGACCAAAGCTGCCTCTACTGAAAACTCCCTTGATTTATGTCTAGAGTCATGGGAAATAACTACACCTTTAGATTTATCACCATTCTTTTCAATATAATTAGCCAGACCTTGAGTTGCTTTTCTAATAGTATATTTGTTAATTCTATTAGTACCTGCTCCAATAATCCCTCTTAAACCACCAGTTCCAAAGTCTAAACTGGTATAGAATCTCTCTTCAATCTCCTTTTCATCACCAGCTATGGCCTTTAATTCTTCTTTAGTTTCTTGGTCAAAGTAATCATTCTTTAACCATTTATTATACTCACTCTTATAATCTCTCATATTTACCCTCCTCTATTTTTAATTAACCTTTTTGATTCACTAAATCAGAATATAACTTAAGATACTCTTTTGCTGAACTCTTCCAGCTAAAGTCACTTTCCATTCCTCTTTTAACCAACTTATTCCATACCTCTTTCTGCTGATAAAAACTAATTGCTCTCTTGATTGTATATAACATATCCTGAGCATCATAGTAAGTAAAACTGAATCCATTTCCTTCTCCAGTTACTTCATTATAAGATTTGATAGTATCATTTAGCCCACCAGTCTCTCTAACAATTGGTAATGTACCATATCTTAGGCTAAATAACTGACTCAAACCACAAGGCTCATATTTGGATGGCATTAAGAAAAGGTCACTACCTGCATATATCTTCTGGGCTAAATTAGCATTATATTTAATATTGGCAGATACTTTCTGAGGATAACGGTCTGCTATCTCTTTAAACATCTCTTCATATTGCTTATTTCCAGTCCCTAGTATAATTAATTGTACCTCTTCTTCCATCAGCTCATCAATAGTACTAGCAATTAAATCCAACCCTTTTTGATCTACTAATCTTGAAATCAGACCAATCACAGGAATACCAGAAGCCTGGGGTAAACCCAACTCTTCTTGCAATCTTCTTTTATTCTCATATTTACCTGATAAATCTTCAACATTGTAATTAGCATAAATCCTCTCATCAGTCTCAGGATCATTATCTTGATAACTAATTCCATTAACAATACCATACAAATCATTACTATTCATTCTCATTACATAATCCAATCCTTCACCAAATTCAGCAGTTTTAATCTCTTCAGCATAGGTCTTACTTACTGTAGTAATTATATCTGACATCTCAATTCCCATCTTCATATAATTAATACAATCATCATGGCAGACTACTCCCCAATTCCAATATTTATAAGGCAGTCCTAAAGTATCCTCAAGAATCTCTTTACCAAAGACACCTTGATAACGTAAATTGTGAATTGTATAGACAGTCTTAATATCTTTATAAAAATCATAAAGCTGATAATCTTCCTTTAACATAATGCTCAAAGGACCTGTCTGCCAATCATTACAGTGAATAATATCTGGTTTAAAATCTATCTTTGGTAACATCTCTAAAACTGCTCTACATAAATAAGCAAATTGAACATGCTTATCATTATTTTCATATAGAGTAGGACGATCAAAATAACTCTTATTATCTATAAAATAGTTTATAACCCCATCCCTCTCTAGTTTATTAACTCCAACATAGTCATCTCTCCAAACAACTCTGGTTCTAAAATGCAGTACAGGCTTTAACTGATTTAAATATTCATCGTTTATTATACTATACTGGGGCATAACTACTCTAACATCATGACCTAATTCTTTGATAGCTTGTGGTAAAGATCCAGCTACATCAGCTAGACCACCTGTTTTAGCAAAGGGTGCCACCTCCGAAGATACAAATAATATTTTTAATTTCTCTATCACTAAAATTCCTCCTTAATTAAGTTAATATCACTAATTATACTATAGATATCCAAGTCTAAAGTGTAATTTAATGGATATATAGCGACACTTTTAAAATTAGCGTGAGTGGGTGTGTGAGTGTGAGTAAACCCCAATAAAA
>NZ_JBSQYM010000084.1:0-13362 GCF_055140805.1 Orenia sp. | reverse complement strand
AGGTTAAAACCTGTGGCTATTATGCTATTATTGTTATTTCCTTTAGCTACGGGTTTTAATCCGTAGCATATATACAACCTATGGCAATATGGATATTATATTATTATGTTTATTATCCCCTTTAACCCACGGGTTTTAACCCGTGGTGTACTATCTATGGCACATATATGGTACTACATTCACCACAAGTTAAAACCCATGACACCGCCACAGGTTGAAACCTGTGGCTATTATGTTATTGTTGTTATTTACTTCTAGCTACGGGTTTTAACCCGTAGCATATATACAGCCTATGGCAATATGGATATTATATTATTATATTTATTATCCCCTTTGACCCACGGATTTTAACCCGTGGTGTACTATCTATGGCACATATATGGTACTACATTCACCACAGGTTGAAACCCATGACACCGCCACAGGTTAAAACCTGTGGCTATTATGTTATTGTTGTTATTTACTTCTAGCTACGGATTTTAACCCGTAGCATATATACAACCTATGGCAATATGGATATTATATTATTATGTTTATTATCCCCTTTGACCCACGGGTTTTAACCCGTGGTGTACTATCTATGGCACATATATGGTACTACATTCACCACAGGTTGAAACCCATGACACCGAGACCGCCACAGGTTAAAACCTGTGGCTATTATGCTAGGTTAAAACCTGTGGCTATTATGCTATTATTGTTATTTCCTTTAGCTACGGGTTTTAATCCGTAGCATATATACAACCTATGGCAATATGGATATTATTATGTTTATTATCCCCTTTGACCCACGGGTTTTAACCCGTGGTGTATATATATATTCTCGTGGTGTATATATTCCCATGCTATACATAACATACATACTTCTACACCAATTTCACCCTTACATCTTCACTAAGTTCATCTTTTAATGTTCTTCTAATCACATCCACTACTTCTTCTATATCCTCTTCACTCTCTATAATTTGAGCACCATGCAAGATATTATTTAAGCTAACATTTTTAGTTTCTTTAGCTTTATACTGTGGTGCTTCTGGTGTTTCGTTAGACTGAGGTGAAATATCTTTATTGTTTGTTTTATACTCTTTTTCTTTACTAGCTTTTTCTATCGCTTTAACTTTAGCATCGATTATATTCATCTGACGCAATTTCATTCTATCGCTCTCTTCTTTCATTGCGATTACTTCATAAATATCATTAGCACTATCTACTCTATCTAACAATCTATCAAATTCAGTTAATAATCTCTCTGCAAAATCACCTGCCAAGCTTGCATTATCTAGCTCATCTTTAACCTTCTGACGGTCAGCTTTAATTACATCCTTGACTGGCTTTGCCTCTTTATCTAACAAATCAGCAAATTTATTATTAAATTCATCTCTCAAACTAGGTATCAGGTGTATCTTAGAATATGGTTTCTCACTGTCCACAATATCTCTTAGTTCCTTAATTATCTCCTTAATCTTCTCATCAAGTACATAGGATTGATTCTTCTGATAGATATTAAGGGTTTTAATTGCAGCATCAAAATGTTCTTTTTGTGTCTTAAAGAAGTTCTTAATCGGCTCTACATCATCAACATAATCTAATAACTCATCCTCTAACCGCTCTAATTCTTGATAAAAATCTAAAGAATCTTTTATTTTACAGATGTTTTCCAATAGTCTTTTTCCTACTTTAAGATTTTCTTTTCCGGGATACTTCTTCTCTTTATTACTATAATTAAATAATAATCTGTCTAATTCACGAATTTCACTATCCATTAGTCTTTTCATATCTTCCATTAAGCCATCTTCATCATTAGCTAGTGAAGTTATTTCAAATAAGTCTCTAGCCAACTCCTTGGCTATATTAATTAATCTACTATCTACCTTTACTCTTTTATTAATCACAAGCCCCTCTATATATCTTCCTTTTGTTAAATAATCTATTAATCTATCATTATCTTTATTGATAACTTCATTCTTATAAGTCAACTTAATTTCCTGTTCTCTAAATAAATCAACTACTACTCCTGCAATATCAGGGTCTTTCCAACCATAAGGAACAGCACTAAATCTATCAATTAAACTCTTCATATTAGTCTTTAAGTTGCGTACATCTTGCCGCTCAATATAAGTTCTAACTTCATCAATAGCCAAATGATTAGCAACCTTATTATCTAAAGTAAGCTCAACATTCTTCTTATTCAGTCTGTCTGCTAACTCTCTATTACTTTCAGTAAATTCACTAATATAATTAAGTTTATTATAGATACTCTCTACTAAAAAGTTAAAACCTTGATTGATTCTCTCTACTGGGTCTTTACTCTTAATATCTAACTTTTCACCTCGAACATAAATATCTGCTTGACCCAAGTTATCAACCAACATATCTTTAACTCTCTGTTGACGTTCTCTTAACTCTCTAGACTTTAAATTAAGTATATTCTCTATTGTTTCAGTCTGGGCTGTACCACCCTTTTTCTTAAGATAAGTACTCAATTGCAAAGATTCTTCTATCTCATCAATTAAATCTCTCTTCTCAGGTAATTTAATAATTACATTATTTTCACCAGCAGACATTAACTTTAACTCATTCTCACTTTTACCATTATATTCAGAGTAATAAGTCAAGATTTGAACTCCTATCTCTTCGCGTTGCCTACCTCGATGCTTATCATCAATTATTTGATTAAAACCAAAATCATACTTTTTATTATAACGGTATTTTTTATTAGCATAAACCTCTTCAAAAGTAATCTCACCAATCTTTGAAATTACTTCTCCTACATCTACTTTAGTATTCTTAATCTCCTTATTAACATCTTGCTCTTCATTAGTTAAAAAGATATATTCAGGACCATTCTTCTGAATCAATGACTCCTTAACCAATCTCTTTAATGAAGCTTCTATTCTCTCTTTTAACTCTAATTTATCTTCATCAATATTACTAACCATTAAAGTAGTTAAATTTTCAATATTAGAAGGTAATTCATCTAAATACTTAATCATAAATAATACCTTTAGAACTTCAACATCCTCCTCAGTCAATCTATCATTATTTTGAGCATGAATAATTACCCTACTTACTGTAGAATCTAAAAAAGATTCAATTGAATTATAAAATGCTGAAAATGGAATTAACTTACCCAATTCACCATCAGCATAAAGTTGTGCAGACTCTTTAAAAGCACTAAGCAACGAACGTTCTCCTTCAGATAAATGCTTACCTGAAGAACCATGTAATCGAATAGAGTTGAATACATTCTGTAAAAGATTAAACTGATATGGAACAAAAGGATATACAGAAGCAAAATCCTCAGCATTACTATAATTCTTCATCTCAGCAGTATCAGCAGAGAATGTGATTAAGTTCTTTAGAATGGAACTCTTATCATTATAAAGTAGTCTTAATGTTTCACTTACACTATCCTTTTTAAGTAAAATACGCTTCTTAATAACTTCATCCACATTAGCACTAGATAAACTTAATCTAGTATCAAATCTACCTTGAATCTTAGAAAAGTCCCCACCACGAACCTTAGTAATAGAATCAATATCTTGCTGTGAAGTTACTAATACCCAAGCCTTTCCTCCACAGTGAGTTCCTAAATCCTCTACAACTGTCTGTAAATTTAACATTAGCTGAGTATCATCACCAATATATTGACCAATCTCATCTACCAAGAATACTACATGGTGATTATCATCCTGTTCTTCAATATATTCCTCTACTAATTGAGCAAACTTCTCTACACTTAAACTATAATTATTCTCTGCATTATAGTACCAATTCCTTGCAGTCTCCTCACTCATCTTTGTAGTCTCAGTCAAAGCTTCAATAATAGCATCCTCTTCATAATAAAAATCATGCCTTCTATCTTCCCAACTATCTCCTGTTATACTAGCAAAGGCTTTTTTAAAATCACCATAAACACCGTCTTTATCCATTCTCCGTTCTAATTCTGCAAGCCATGGTATATCACCACAATATCCTAAATAATCATCAAAAACCTTTTTAAATACTTTTACAATAGCATCCTTTTCTGATTTACTATTTGAAGCACTTTTAGAATCTATATTGAAAAGTATTACATCAGTACTAACCTCTCCAGATTTTTTTATATTATTTAATATCTCATTATTATCTAGCTTATCATCAAAATAATTAATAGCCTCTTGATTATTAACTTCCTTATTCTCTAGTAAGTAAGACAATATTTTAAGAAAATGAGACTTACCAGAACCAAAGAAACCAGAAATCCAAACTCCCATCTTATCAGTAAAGCCATCTACACCTTTAGAATAACTATCATAAAACTTTTTAAAGTAACCTGAAAGTTCATTAGTTACTACATACTCTTCTAACTCCTGTGTTATATTCTCATCATCCTTCTGACTTACCTTAATAACCCCTTTAATATCACGACCAATATCTTTGTAAAATATTTCACGTAACTTCATATATTTACCCTCCTCTTAACCAACCACAGGTTTAAACCTGTGGTTATTATGTCATTATATTATCACCTCTTTAGCTACGGGTTTAAACCCGTAGCTATATAGGTATGATATTTTATCATTTATTATCATCCATTACTCACGGATTTTAACCCGTGGCATATATAGTAATATCCTCTAATCCACCAATCTAAAAGCACGATAATAATTATCATCCTTTATCTCATTAAACAACTTCAATTCTGCTCCATTATAATTTCCCGGGAAAAACATTACTACTGGTACAGTATCTAAAGCAGCATGTAAATTATTAAGAACCGTATGAGAACGAATAATAGGCCATGCTTTTCCTACTCCAGTTAAAAATACAATATTATTTTCTTCTACTCTTTCTGTTATATACTGTACTAATAAATTATTATCATCTAACAACTTTAAAGTTCTCTGAGTAGCCTTCAATATCCTAGCTTTATTGAACCTTTTTTCCATTTCTATGGTCTTTTCTAAATAGCCCTTTTCTTCTAAAATTTTTAGCATGATATTATATAAATCAAACTCAACTATATTAAAATCAAAATTTCTACTATTAATCTTATCTTTTATAAATTCAATATGGTCTCTTACTAATAACTCATGCTGAGGTTCATAGTCAAAAACATAATAACCAATTTCATTGCCCAATCCTCTTCCTTCCATAAAGCTCTCTTCTTTTATCCGTGGTAATATCTTATCTAACTTTTCACATATATCTTGCATAACTTATCCTCCTTAGCCCTTTTCATAGCCACAGGTTTAAACCTGTAGCTAGTTATGTGTGGCTACTAATTAATATGTATACAGCATAGCTCCAAGATACTTTTTATCTCCTATATTCTCTAGATAATCCGCTAGTTCCTTATTAATAATAGGTCTAACAATCTCTCTTGATTTCTGATTTTTTATAAAACCAGCTTCAAATAATATTCTGATAAGTACTTGCTTTAGCTTATAATAGGTATAATCTGTCCACCCTGCTACTCTTTCACTCTGCTCTGCCTTGTTTTGAAAGAAGATATTAAAATCTTTATCTTCTAAGATAGGATCTTTCAGCAAATATTTTTCTAAATATACCTCATTCATAAATTCAAAAAATAACCTATCAGTCTTTAAGATGGAATACATCGCTATCTGTTTACTGGTCTCAATTGTTCCATCAATTAATCTATCAATTAGATAATCATCTAAAACTTTTATCCTCTTAATAATAGCTCTAGCAATTGTCTTTCTTCTGTTAACTGTGTCCACTTGAAATATATTTTCTTCTACTGCTTTCTTCCTTAACTCTTTAATACTTATATCAGAATTGTTAACTTTAAGTTTAGCTAACTTCTTTAATTCTAAATATAAAAAAGAAGCACCTTTGATAGCGGTAGAGTATTTCATTTCCGTAGCCATAGCCTTTTCACTTCCTTTTCTAATATTTCTGGCCAAAACATCACTCTATAACTTATTATACAAAAACCTTTATAATCCTTTATTTAACAAGGATTTAATTGATTTCTTATTAATTTATGATTATATTATTCTTGATGCAGAGATATGCTTTAAACCATTACTACAATACTATATCCAAAAGTGAAAGAAATAAACATTAAAATGTGGAGAAGTTATTATTTGTGAAAGTTATAACTCATAATTAATATTATAAAAGTAAGTATATAGATTTAAAATCAAAATATAAATACCCTCCGAAAAATCCAGAGGGTATTTCCTAAAATATCTTTCCTTTATAAATTTAATTTTACAATCAATCTTATCAAGATAACTTAATAAATTACAGTATAGCTTATAAATTTAAAATAATCACTTTAAAAGTTCATATGGTAATCCAAACTTTAGCACCTTCTTAGTAAAATGTTCTTTCCTGCTTTTTCTAAAATTATTATTAAAATTTGATATTTTTTTCTTTAGGGTTTTAAGTGGGAATTGATTTAGGTCATTTTCTTTACAAGCAAAAATATGTCTTTTTGCTCTTGTAATTTCTTTCTCTAAGTCGTTATATAATTTAGACCCTGCCATATAATCTAATGTTTTTATATTTACTTGATCAAAGGGAACATCTAAAGCATATTTAAAAGTTTGTTCAATACTATATTCAGTCTCCATCGGAGCACCTATAATAAAATTTCCTACTGTATAAATACCTATTTTATCAGCATAGGTAATTATTTTTTGGACATGATCTAAATCAATATTCTTACAATAAAAATCTAAGATTTCTTTATTTGCTGATTCTATTCCAAAACTAACTAAAGATACATTAGCTTTTTTAGCTAAATCCAACAACTCATAGTCAATCTTTGTCCAACTGCTTAAAGCAATTTTCATATTTTGAGTTGAATTATTATCTATAAGACTTTTAAGTATATTTTTGGCTCTAGATAAATTAAAAGTAAAATTATCATCTTTAATCCATACATTGATATAACCTTTATCCTTAATATAATTAAATTCTTTTAAAATATACTCTATAGAATGTGTTCTAAATTTTGAGTTCCAACCTTGTCTCTGGCAGAAAGCACAAGTATTTAAACACCCTCTACTGGTTTCAATTAAAGTAGATTTAGCTAAGTTATCTTTTCTGTTTATGGTACCACCATGTTCAGCAAAAGTAGAGAGTAATCCTCTATCTGGCATGGGTAACTTATCTAAGTCAACTAATTCACTATCTATATTTTCTAAAATATAATTATCTTTTAGCAATTCATCTACTAATTCAACTATATTGTTCTCTATTTCTGTCTTAAAGGTAAAATCGATACCTTTAATGTCTCTAGGGAATAAAGCTAAATCTTTCCCAAATGCAATAATTTTAATTAAAGAGTTACTTTTTTTTATGAATTTAATTAAGTCGTTAGCATTGTTTAAATTATTACTTCTTTTTAAGGGGAAACTATCAAATTCAACAATTACTAAATCAATCTCTTTTAATAATTCTGATAATTCATTTTTATTAAAAATTTCAACTGAATAATCTTTATAGTCAATACTATGATCAGCCTCTTTTAGAAGAGATGATATGTATAGTAAACTAAGGGAGAAACCAAATCGTGCACCTTTTATATATTCTGGTTTAGGATAAGTTAATAGAATATTAGCCATTTTAATCGCCTCAATTATTTTTCTCTTTTATTAAATTTACCATTGCAAATAGTCCCCATGATGCTCCATCTTCTATTTCATGATACTTCCAAATACCATTCTTTAATTGTTTACTAATTAACCATTGATAAATTTTATTAAAAACCTCTTTTTCAACTAACTCTTTATATTGCAATAAACCTATAGTTGCTACAGCAGTACAGAATATATTGGAATCAACTGGATGCTCCTTCCAAGGTGAGAATCCCCCATCATCTTCTTGGTTGTCAATTAGCCATTGAATTGTATCTTTTATTAACTCTTTATTTTCTGGTTTATAATTGTTATTCTTAAATGCCATTAGAGTATAGGCAGCTTTATATGTAATTCCCCCAAACTCTTTAATCCATAATTCTTCTAATAAATTTAAATCTTTTTCTTCTGCTACTTCTTTAAATAGGTAGAAATACAAACCAGTCACTGGGATTCTGCTTATATCCCTATCAGAACGCCCCCATAAGCCTTCTTTATTCCTCTTACTTTGGACAAAAGCTAACGCTCTATTTATATTATCTTCAAACTTATTCTCATCAATTAATTTCAAGAAAAAAGCATTCCACATTGTATCACCTATACCAGCCCATCCCCCATCTTGGTGCTGTTCTTCTATACAACGATTGATTATCTTAATTGGCATTGAGTTTTTAGAAAGACCACTCATCAATAATAAAGAAGATGTTTTAGTGATCCTTTTTAATGAAATTTTTTTATCATTCATCTCTACAATCATATTGCGTAGAGACATCACGGTCTTCATTATATTCTGCTCCATTTGTCTTCACCCCTGTTATAATAAAATCAAAAACTATAGCCAAATTACTTTTTTTATGAAGGAAATTTTTGAAATTTTCAATATCTTTATTAGACTCTTCTTCTGTTATATAGCCTTTAGATATCATTTCAGGAAGTAAATTTTCATAGACTTCTACCAGAATATCTCTGTATGTTTTGTTGTTATCTTCTATCAAATTCCTTCCATTAGCCCTTACCTTAATCTTTTTTACCCCAAATTGACTCAAGAGATAGCTAAGCTTTCTTCCAATGGTAGGGTCTCCACCTCTATTCTGCCCTTGATTATATTTATTTAATGCTTTCATATAATCTGTCTTATATAGGGGAAATCTAGGAAACCAAATATTAGCTGAAACATCTTTGTCTACTAATTGAATAATCCCACCTTCATTAAGCAAAGATACCATATTTTTAACAGCTAAAATAGGATTGAAGATATGTTTTAGGGCAAATCTTGAGAATACAAAATCATATTTCCCAGAAATATTATCACATTTTAAAATATCTTCTTGAATAAAATGAACTTCTACCCCTTCATCTTCTGATAATTTTCTAGCATACTCTGATAAATCTTTGGATATATCACAGTATGTTACCTCAGCTTTAGGAAATATTTTCTTTAATAGAACTGTTGTATGACCTGTACCAGCTCCAATGTCTATAATTCTTTTAAAATTAAATTCCTTAAATTCATTAAATAATTTTTTCATATCTTCTTCGTATAATTGACTTAGTTTTATCAACCTATTTAACTCTTTATCTTTAGCTGGTCTTTTATCAAATATAAACCTTCCTTTTTTATCCATCTACATCTACTTCCTTTAATATTATATTAATATTTTTATATAACACTCTTTCTTTATCACGTTCACTTAAAAAATCTAGTAATTTGAATCTTTTTAAAGTTTCATCAGGTTTTTCATAAGGAAAATCAGAACCAAATATAATCCTGCCTACTCCTATAATTTCTAAAGCTTTAATTAAAATATTTTTCTCTTTAATTGTAGAAATATCATAGTAAATATTAGGATATTCTTTTAATTCATTCAAAATATCACTAATATTATTTATTTCAGGCATATATTTATTAGATTTTAAATAATCAGCTCCTAAATGAGCTACAATTACTTTCAATTTTGGATTATCCTTTAATATATCCTCTTTTAATCTTTCTACTTTATTAACTCCAGCGTGTAATAACAATGGCAATTGTTTCTCTTCCATAAATTTATAAGTATTCTTAAACTTTTGAGAAAAGATATCATTTCCCTTATTATCCTTTTGTATTCTCTGACCAAAACTATGCTCTTTAAATCCTTTAGCACCTTTTTTTAACCAGTATTCTGGCTTATTATCTATTACTGTAAAAGGAATCAATTTATCTGGATATTTATTAGCGATATCAACAGTATAATGATTGGATTTTTCTAAATCTACCCCTATACTGGGTAAAGGAAATATTATTGTTTGATCAATACCTGCCTCTTCCATATTACTCAATATAACCTGTTCATCAGCTATAAAATTAAAATGTTTAATAATAAAATCTCTACTATTGTTAACTTTAACCCATTCTTTCTTATGAATATGGCAATGGGCATCAATTATTCTCATTATATTCCTCCAGATATTTTTTTAGTTTCCGTTGTTCTTCATCACGTTCTTTATAATCTTTTAACCACTCTTCAAATTTGGGCTTAGTTAACTGGATTTGTTTGTTAAGGGACTTCCTCATCTTTTTTGTAGCCTTTCCTTCTACTCTATAAAAACCTTCTCCTTCTTTTCGCCGTTTTCTTTTAACTGTATCTTCAAAAAAACCACCACGAAGTTTTTGCAATACCTTCATTGAGGGTAAATTTGCTTTGTGAGATGTCCAACCAACCTTTGTTATTTTAGGATGCAATTCAGATAACTTCTCTAGAATTAGGAAAGAATAATATTTACCTTTCAATTGAGGAATAATCGCTATTTCAAGAAAATAATTTGCATAAGATGGTTCCTTTAAAGCAATAATACCAATAGGGTGCTTATATTTATTCTTAGAAAAGACAGTATAAGCAATTTTGGCATTTCTAAATGATGAACCTAAAAATGGATCATATAAATCAATTAATAAATCAAAAAAATCATCCTCAATTCCTTCTTTAAGCTCTACTTCATCATCAATTAATAGATTGTCATCAGAAAAGACAGCTCCTTGTGATGAATGACAGGCACCTAAACAGTCTCTCCAATCAGAGCAGTCATCACAATAATTATTTCTCCATTGATCATTATTAAATTCTTTAATTATCTTATCCCCTACTATTCTTTCTTTAGTATCCTTAATTGTAGCTGACATTAAATGAGCAGTACAAGGACAAATCTTGAGATTGCCCTCACTATCAATAGCTATCGCCTTTCTTCCTACTATACAAGGTCGATTTATCTTCTTAATTAATTCTTTATCAGATATTATCTTATCTAAATAACAAATAGGATAAGCTTCAGCAAAAGCATCAATTCCTAACTTCTTATTAATCTGAATCAGTTGTTGTATTAAAACTCTATGCTCAAAGTAGCCAAGTGGCTTCTCTTCAGCAAAAAAATCTTTAGCATTCTCCACAGGTAAAATCCGATTGAGATTGACATCTGTTATTTCAATCTCTTCTTTCTGCAAATCTCTAATAGTCTTATAAAAATCTTCATAGTTAGATCTTAATGGTGAAAAGAAGATTCCTAATTCCATCTTACTTTGAGCAATTGCTTTTAAATTATTAATCACTTTATCAAATACTGAATTATCTTTAATTCCCATAATCTCTTTATATAATTTTTTATTAGAACTGTGAAAGGAAACATTAATTCTCTTGACGTGTTCTTCTAAAAATTGAATATCCTCATCTTTAATTAATGCAGCATTAGTGATTACTTGATTTATCAAACCTTTTTCTTTAGCATAAGAGAGAACTTCACGCCAAAAAGGAATCAAGAAGAATTCACCACCTGTATAACTAATTGCTTTAAAACCATGTCCTGAAATATTATCAATTATGTTCTTGATATCTTCTAATTTAGTATGATTTAAGTTTTTATTATCATCCCAATCATTTCTACAATATGTACATCTATAATTACATGGATTTGATACATCATAAATTGCAACCATATAATTTTTCATTTTTTCAGCCTCCTTTATTAATCTACCTTTAATTATTATTTTTCATAAACCTCTACCCCTCCATCACCATCTGCTTTATAAATAAACTCCTCATCTACCATAACCCCCCTAGTAAAAGCTGATGCAGGTACCTCTCTAACTAGCGTTGCATTCATTATATCTTTAATATCATACACCACTACCCCATTCCTTCCATCAGCAATATATAATAAATTATCTCTTAATACTAAATCTCGTGCTTGCTGAGTTTTAAGCCTAGTAATTAATTTGAGAGATTTTAAATTACTTATATCAAATATAAAGACTCCATCGGAACCAGATGCTACATATAAAATATTATTATCTTCTAGAAGAGTCCAACATCTATCTGCTATTTTATTAAAAGAAGTTATCAGCTTTAGATTATGGTCTAAAATCTTAAAACCATCATAAGAACAAGCAGCAAATACCGCTTTCTCATTAGCATATACTCCTATACATTCTCCACAATTCTTAAACCTTTCTTCCTCTTTGAGCTTCTTAATACTACTTTTATCTATTTTAATAAGCCCTTCAGTGTAAGCCGCTAAATATAGATAATTATCATAAATATAACTATCCCAAAGCCCCTTAGTCAAAACAATACCACCAATAATCTTAGGCTTTGAAATATCTGAGATATCTACTATCTTTAAGCCAGTGGCTTCACAGGACATGAAGATATAATTATTGTCAACTATTATTTTTGCTATTCTATTTCTATTACTTTCAACTTTACTTATAAATTCAAAATCATTATCCTTATTATAAATTTTAACTCCTAAAACATCAGCAATAAAAACTAGATTATCTTTAATTGCTACATCTTTGGGCCAACCTTTACAGATATTGCTGTCATCTAAACTCAATTCTTCTAAATTAGATATATCTAATATTCTTAATCCAAAAACATCAGCTATATAAAGTTTATTCTCTTCTAAATATATATCATCAATAAAAGAATAACCCGGAAAGTCAAAATGGGTAATTTTTTCACCATCTCTAGTATAAAAATCAATTCCTTTTTGCTTATAAGCTATAGTAATAATACTATCATTACAATCATATGCTCTTATATCTTCTAGCAATCCTGATAACTCATTAATCTTTATATCTAATACCTTATCTTGACTCAATTTAGGCTTGTCTATTTCTATAAGTTCAAATTCTTCTTTTAAACTATTTAAGCTATAATATCTATCTTCTTTATCTTTTATATAAACTTGACCTTCAATCATAAAAAGACCTGCAAAATTATAAAATGGGATATATCCAACCTCTTGTTGAGTATATTTATCTAATATTTGAAAACCACCAGCTATATACCCTATAATATAATCTTTCCAGATAACTACACTATGCCAATTACCACTTATTTTCTTTTTCAATTTCATCAACCTCTTTCTATAGTAAAAAGTAGAGACCATTTTTGTCTCTACTTTTCTTTGAATTAATTACAATTACAATTAGTACAACCAAAGCACCAATTACCCCCATTAAACTCTTCCCATACTTCTTCAGAAAAGTTCATACCTTCTTCTTGCTCAAATAAAGGGGCTGTATACTCTTTTTTTACTTCTTGATTTTCAACATTAAAATTTTCATTCATAAGCTTACTTCACCTCCTTGTTTTAATACTTTGAAATTATCGAGATAAATAGAAAAATTATTTTTTGCTTCATTGTAAAATCAAATTGAACTAAATAAAAAATTCCATAGTGGACCGAACTGTAATATAATTGAATCACCACAAAACAAAAAGATTACAGG
>NZ_JBSQYM010000083.1:0-12777 GCF_055140805.1 Orenia sp. | reverse complement strand
TATAATGATAAATTTACTAGCCACAGGTTTCAACCTGTGGTGATGGTGATATGTTACACTACGGGTTAAAACCCGTAGCTAAAACTTAAAGTGTCGCAACACCCCCATTAAGTGTCATTTTAAATCTATTTATCTATAGCCAGAATAAAATATAATATTGGAATCTATTAAAAATAAAGAGGATTATTAGACAATAAGTAGAAATATAAGAAATAATTTAATGGAATTTTAATTAATTATTCTAGATCGCCTTTTATTTACATGAGAAATTTAATATAATATATACTAGATTTGAGTTATTATATTAATTATTTAGGACACAAGCCGATTTTGTGGAAGGAGGTAGGTTGATGGGATTTTTTGATTTTTTAAAGTCTAAGCCAGAAGAAAAAAATAAGGTTATAGCTAGAAATCCATTAAATTTACAGGTAGAAGATATTGTAGAGTATGATTTAGTAGAATATAAAGTTATAGGTAAGTTGATTTATGAAGAGGGTGGATATATCTGGTATGATTATCATCTTTTTGATGGTCAAGAACATCTATGGTTAGGTGCTGAAGATGATGATGAGTTAGAGATCGGGCTTTATAAGAAGCTTGATGTAAATCATCAATTATATGTTCAACTACAGGATGAAATTCCAAGAAAGTTGACTTATGAAGGTAAAGATTATACTTTAATTGAAAGTGGTAATGCTAATATCAGAGCTGAAGGAAGAGTAGGAGCCAAGACTGGTCAAAGAGTTCAGTATTGGGATTATGAAGCCAATGATGGTAGTGAGATTTCTGTAGAGAAATGGGGCAATGAATTAGAGATTAGTATAGGACAAGAGGTTAAAGAGAGTTTGTTAGAGTATTATCCAGGAGCGAAGAGTGGAGAGTGAAGAGTTTGCTATTCTAATAACTAATAACTATTAACTTTTAATTATTAACTAAAAATGGGGGTTGAATAATGGGTATCTTTGATCGTATTAAGACTGTCATGAGTGGTAAGGCTAATGAAGCTATTGATAAGTGGGAAGATAAGAATATTGAAGTTGTTGTTAAAGAGGAGATTCGCAAGATGAAAGATGAGTATCGTCAAGCAAAATCAGCTGTTAATAAATCTATCACTTTGGTAAAAGAGGTAGAAGCTAAAAGAAATGAAGCTAAAGAGGAGATGGAGCACTGGAATGAGCGGGCTAAACAGGCTTTAGAGGCAAATAAGGAGGATTTAGCACGTAAGGCCTTAGAGAAAAAACAAGAAGCTGAAAAGAATTATAGTAAATATAAAGAGCAAGCAGAAGCTAGAAGAAAGACTGCTGATTTACATAAGAGAAAGCTTGAAGAATTGAAGGAGAAGATCGAAGAAGCAGAGGATAAGCAAGATGAATTGATTGCTGAAGCTGAGAATGCCAAGGCTACTACAGAAATCAATGAGACTTTAAATGGACTTGGTAATTACTCTGCTGCTGATGATTTAGATAGATTATCATCTAAGGTTGATAAGATGAAAGCTAGAGCAGAAGCAAGTAATGAGCTATACGATGAGTTAGAGAAGGATGATTTAGAAGCAGAGTTTGAAAAGTTAAATGATAATGATTCAGTAGATGATGAATTAGCGAAGTTAAAAGCTGAAATGGGTAAAGAAGATAGCAATAAGTAGATTAAAAATATAAATTTATGATAAAATAAGGCCTCTTAAGTGAGGCTTTATTTTATCGTAGCTTTTTACTTTGGTTTTAGGTAGTTTGGGGGAGGTAGTTAGTAAAAAATCTAACCATTCAACCACCTCCCCACCCACCTAACTTCGAAACTGTTGTGAGTACTAATTATTTTGAAAGGAGATATAATATGTTTAATGAATCCTTTACAGTTGGAATTATTGTGTTAATCATCATGATTGTAATTGGGGTAGCACTTTTTCCTAGTGCATCAATTGCTAAAAAAATTGATAAAAATTTTAAACTAAGTAGAAGAGATAATGATGTGCTAATCTATCACTCACCTTATAATCTAACTAGTACTTCTAGTAAGATTAGTGGCTTGAAAAGACCACGGGATATTAAAAGCTCTGATAATAATAGATTTTTATTATATGAGAACTATATTGTTGTATTAAAGCCTAGAGGGTTGAATAATACCGATATTGAGGTAATGGGTCATAGAAGAGCTTATAATCGTTATCGAAGTCCAATAGTAAATTATTGGGGGGGAACTATTCGTAATGGTAGTATTGGAAGATCTTCTACAAGAGGTGGAGGCTTTGGTTTTGGGAAATAAAAATTAATGTAAATTGATTGGCGGGGTGTAGTTATGGCTAGAGAGAATAATTTAGAAGAAATTAAGATAATAACTCCATTGATGTTTTGTGCTTTTTTTGTATCAATTTCTGGAATTACTTATCAATTAATTATTGGAGGAATATCATCCTATCTTTTGGGTAATAGTATTTATCAATTCTCTATAACTATTGGACTATTTATGACAGCTTTAGGGATTGGCTCATTATTTTCAAAGTATATTGAAGAGGGTTTGATGAGTAAATTTATGCTGGTAGAGACTCTATTAGGTTTGGTTGGTGGAATTACTGGAGTACTATTGTTCTATAGTTATGCTAGTTCAGATCTTTATATAGTTATAATGTTCTTGTTGATTATAAGTATTGGTTCTTTAACTGGTTTAGAGTTGCCTTTATTGACTAGAATTATAGAGGAGTATGAAGATTTAAAGATAACTTTGGCGAATGTCTTATCAGCTGATTATATCGGTGGGTTGATTGGGTCGTTATTATTTCCGATTATTCTCTTACCTAACTTTGGTTTTATTGAGACTAGTTATATTATGGGAATCTTAAATCTTATTGTAGCGGGGATAGTCTATTTTAAATATAGAAAAAGGATGAAACTTGATAAATTTATTGGAGTATTTTTAGTTGTGATTTTGCTATCATTGATTTTTGGAATCAGTACAGTTAAAAGTACCGAATCGTATATAGAACAGAAGTTATATCAGGATAATGTGGTTTACTCTAAACAGAGTAAGTATCAAAAGATTGTAATCACTAAGGATAAAGATGATGTTAGATTATTTTTAAATGGCAATATACAGTTTTCTTCTAGAGATGAATATCGTTATCATGAGTCCTTAGTACATCCTGCTATGAGCCTTGTAAAGAGGAGAAGCAGGATTTTAATTTTGGGTGGTGGAGATGGTTTAGCAGTTAGAGAACTGTTGAAGTACCCAGAGATTAAAGAGATTGATTTGGTAGACTTAGACAAGTGTATGACCGATTTGGGGCAGAGCTCTAAGTATCTATTAAAGTTCAATCAAGGCTCTTTAGCTGATAAGAGGGTTAAGATTTATAATCAGGATGCTTATCAGTACTTAGAGGAGAGTGATAAGCGTTATAATTTAGTAATAGTAGATTTACCAGATCCTAATGATGAGAGTTTGAACAAGCTCTATACAGTCAATTTCTATCGGATGATATATGACCATTTGGCGAATAGAGGGGTAGTAGTTGTGCAATCTACTTCCCCATACTTTGCTAGCAAGGCTTTTTGGATGATTCATCATACCATTAAAAAAGCAGGATTTTATACTAGACCCTATCATGCTTACTTAGCTTCCTTTGGAGATTGGGGATTTAATTTAGGAACTAAGGGCTTTGAATTTGAGATTGAAGACTTAAAAGTAGAGGTAGATACAAAGTTCTTAACCACGGAGATATTACCAAGCCTCTTCTATTTTGGAGAGGATATCTTAAAGGTTAGAGATTCGGTAGGAGTCAACACCTTAACTAGACCAACATTGATTAGAAATTATAATCAGGCTTGGGAGGATTATTGATTAAGGAGGATATTTTAGTATGTTTAATGTTTTGGTACAGTATTTTAAAAAGTTTAAATTTAAATTAGACCGCCATACCTTTCATTGGTTGATATTTGTTGCCATACTTATTCTAGTTTGTAGTGCTATTTTGATTATGTTAGTAGAGCCTGATGAGCAGTTTAGTAACTTTACAGATGCCCTCTGGTGGGCGATTGTAACTGCTACTACTGTGGGCTATGGTGATAAGTATGCTGTTACTTTATTGGGGCGTATTATATCAATTATAGTGATGCTGTTAGGAATTGGAATCGTTGGAGGTATTACAGCAAAATTGGCTGATATCTTTATTGAATTCAAAAGAAGAAGGGAGTTAGGTGAATTGGAGGCTGAATATACTGGACATATAGTAATTTGTGGTTGGAGTAGCAAGGCTAAGGAGATAATCAACCAGATTTTGAATGAAGATCTGGAGAGAAAGCAGATGGTCTTAGTTGCCGATATTGAACGTGATCCTTTTTTAGATAATAAATTAATACACTTTGTCCGTGGTGATATTACTAGAGAAGAGGTTCTCAAAAGGGCAGGTGTACAAAGAGCTAAAAGTGCAATAGTCTTAAATGCTGATGAGAATGATGCTACTACTGTGCTGACGGTATTAACTATTGAAACTCTTAATCCTGATATCTATACTATAGCTGAGATTAGTAATAGTGAAAATAAGGTTCATTTAAAAAATGCCAATGTCGATGAGATAATAGTCAATAATCAGATTAATAGTCAATTAATGGTGCGTTCAGCTTTATATCAGGGAACTTCTCAAGTTATCAGCGAATTATTATCAAATCAGAGTGGTAACGAGATTTATATCTTTGCTGCTGATAATAAGGATATAGGAAATAATTTCTTAGAAGTATTCACTAGATATAAGCGAGAAGATGATATCATTTTATTAGGGATTAAACGAGAAGATGAGATTATCACCAATCCAGCTAATGATGAAAAGGTACAAACAGGTGATAAGTACTTTTATATTGCTAAGACTAAAGCTAAATAGGATTTATCAAAGAAGCCTGAGGGCTTCTTTTTCTTTTGATGGGATATTTTATTATGTGATTTTAGAACGGAGTTTAATGGGGATAGTGGGACACTTTCGTGTCGGGAATCAGGAGTCAGGAACCAGTTATCAGTAAAACAGACTGATTCCAGATTCCCGATTTCTGACACACAAGTGTCGCAATATCTATATTTAACCTCACAATTAACTTTTACTCTAAAGTTGTAGTTTTGTATTGAGTTATATTCTTGTTTTTATATTTATACTCAATTAATTTCAAATATGATTATCAAAATTGGCATTGCTAAAATATACTATTATCAGAAAGGAGGGAAAGAGGATGGATGAATATAGATTAAATGTTGAAAGCTTAAAGAATAGTTGTACTTTAGAAGGGATTAATTTTGAAACAACAGCTGATGTTACACCTGCTAAAGAGATTATTGGGCAGCAGGAGGCTGTTAAGGCGATAAATTTTGGTCTGGATATAGATCATCCTGGCTATAATATTTTTGTTGTTAATTTTTCTGGTTGTAAGGAATTAGAATATATCAAAGCTTTGGTGGGTAAGAAGGCTCAAAAAGAAGGAAAGTCAGTTGATTGGTGTTATGTCTATAACTTCTCTAATCCAAGTAAACCTAGATACTTGGAGTTGTCAGTCGGACTAGGAAGAAAGTTTAAAAAAGATATGGAGGGGTTTATAGAGAATATCGAAGATGAGATTGCTGAATTATTTGCTGGTGAAGAGTATCTTAAGCAGAAAAGAGAGATAAAGAGTAAGTATCAAGATATAAGTACTGCTTTATTTAATACAGTTACAGAGCAGGTCAAAGAGAAAGGTTATCTTTTAGAGAGGGAGAAAGAGGGTTTTTCTATTATTCCTATTAAAGATGACGGAAAGCCAATGAGAGAAGAAGAATATAAGAATCTATCAGCCCAAGAGCAGGATCAAATTGATGAGGACACTAAAATGATTCAACAGTTATTAGACCAAACTTTTGCTAAAATTGATAAATGGAATGAAGAATTTACTGAAGAGATTGAGAGTTTAGATTATCAATTAGCTGAGAAACTTATAGATACCCATTTAGATGAGTTGCTTCAAAAATATTCAGATTTTAATAAAGTAGTAGATTATTTAGGGGAGCTAAGAGATGATATACTACATAACTTAGATGATTTTAAAGAAACTAATGAGCCAAGTAATTCTTTATTGTTATTTGCAGAGGATAATAGCAGAGATTATTCTACTAAATACGAGGTCAATCTTTTGATTGACAATAGTAAAGTAGAGGGAAGTCCAGTGATCATAGAGAGTAACCCTACCTACTATAATTTAACTGGTAGAGTTGAATACAGTAACAAATCTGGAGAATTAGCTACAGACTTCACCAATATTAGAGCTGGATCTTTACACAAAGCTAATGGAGGATATTTGATTTTAGAAGCTAAAGATCTATTAACTAATTTCAAGTCATGGCAGTTAATTAAGAGAGTTTTAAAGTCTAGAAGGTTGAAGATGGAGAATATAGGTGAAGAATTTGATAAGATTCCTTTGGCAACCTTAGAGCCTCAACCGATTCCTATAGATGTCAAGATTGTTATTATTGGAGATGTTGAGTTATACTATCTTCTTTATCAATATGATCAAGAGTTTAAAGAGTTATTTAAAGTAAAAGCTGATTTTAAAAGTGAGATGGAACTAAGTAAAGAGAGTACCTATAAGATAGTCCAATTTATCAGTCGTGAGTGCCAAGAGAATAACTTTTTACCTCTTAATCGTCAGGCAGTAGCTAAGATAATCGAGTATCTCTCTCGTAGAGTAGATAGTCAGAAGAAGGTTACTACCAAATTTACAATTATAACAGATCTATTATGTGAGGCAGATGAATGGGCGAGATTAAAGGGTAAGAATATTATTAGTAAAGAAGAGATAGATCAGAGTATAGTAGAAAGAATTAAGCGTTCTTCTAATTATGAAGAACGGGTACAAGAGTTATATCGTAAGCATAAGCTATTAATTGAAAGTGAAGGATGGAAAATAGGGCAAATTAATGGTCTATCTGTATTAGATTTAGGCGAATATTCCTTTGGTAAGCCAGTTAAGATTACAGCCTCTGTTTATAAAGGTAACCGTGGAGTTGTTAATATTGAAAGAGAGGCAAAGATGAGTGGTAAGATTCATAACAAAGGATTATTAATCTTAACTGCTTATCTAGGTGAAAAGTTTGCTCAAGAGCTACCTCTATCTTTATCGGCTAGTCTCTGCTTTGAACAGCTCTATTCTGGGATAGATGGTGATAGTGCTTCAAGTACAGAGTTATATGTTCTATTATCAGCTCTAGCAGAACTTCCGATCAATCAAGGAATAGCAGTAACTGGTTCTATCAATCAAAAAGGGGAGATACAACCAATTGGTGGTGTGAATGAGAAGATAGAAGGGTTCTTTAAGCTATGTGAAAGTAGAGGGTTAACAGGTGAACAGGGTGTAATAATTCCAATTCAAAATGTTGATGACTTGATGCTCTCTGATGAGGTGATAGCAGCAGTAGCTAAAGATCAGTTTCATATCTATGCTATTAGCCATGTAGAAGAGGGAATTGAGATTCTAACAGGTAAAGAGGCAGGTTTTCTCCAAGATGATGGAACTTATCCTGAAGGAAGCATTAATTATCTGGTTCAAGAGAAAATAAATAAATGGTCTGAACAGAATGATCAAGAAGAATAGTTTAAATAATTTCTGCTTACTGCTGTCATAGGAGGAGAATGCAACATTTTTGGTGGTTAGGTAGTTAGGTGGGTAGGTAGGTCAGGTTAGCTTGGAACTCAACATCAAAGTAACTATCCACCTAATATACAACGCATTATATTCTACACTAAATAATATTTTTAAGCTTTTATTTTTTTTTAAACTCTTTATAATATCTAGCTCCTGCTCCTACAATAGCTGTAGCAAAGGCGATAGCACCAGCTATCAATAAGGTGTTAATTCCTTTCTCTAGTCCCTTGATATATTCTCCTTGAAGAATGAAGAGCATAGTATTATAAGCAGGAACCCCTGGTACTAAGGGGATAATTCCTGCTATAACAAAGATAGTTACAGGAATTTTCATAATTCTAGCAAATATCTCACTACAGATTCCTACAATAAGAGATGCTATAAAAGAAGAGATAACAATATTGTAAGAGGTCAGTTGTTCAAGAAAGATAAAACTTCCCCAACAGATAGTACCAGTTAAACCTAGTAGCCATAAACTCTTTTTAGGTGCTTGAAAGATAGAGCCAAAGGTTATTACTAAGATGAAAGAAGCCACTAATTCTAATAAAATATTCATTAATAGAGCACCCCCAAAGAGATAGCTGCTCCTACAGCTAAGCTGATAGCAATTAAGGTTGCTTCAATACCTCTACTGGTAGCTGAAATTAGATCTCCACTGATTGCATCACGGATAGAATTGGTCAAAGCAACCCCTGGAACAAAGGGTAAGATAGCACTTACTGTGATTATCCCTAGATTATCACCTAAGCCATGTTTATAACAGAATAATGAGATGATTCCTGCGATAAATCCTGCTACTATTTCTGGGATAAAATTAATATCTCTTAAAAAGCCCATCTTCTTGATAACAGCTTGAGCACCTAAGCTGGCTAAGATTGTAGGGATTAGATTGATATAGCTTGCTCTCATTAAGATAACATTCATAGAAACTCCAAAAGAGATAAAGAGTAGTCCAAATTTTAATTTTTTTTTGAATTTACCTTCATTGATAGCCCTTAATTCAGCCATAGCTTCTTGATGAGTTAAAGTTCTTGTTTGTAAATTTCTTGAAAAGTTATTAACTTGACTGATCTTAGTTAAATTTATCCTTCTTTTATGTATTCTTTTAACTATTGTCTCTGAGCTACCATGTCCATCATCAATTGAGATGAAGATGCCTGTTGGTGTTACTAAACTATCTACATATTTTATCCCATAGGCATAGCAGATACGATTCATAGTATCTTCAGTTCTATAGATTTCTCCACCATTACTGAGAATGATATTTCCAGCATAAGCTGCAATATTTAAAATCTGCTTTGGTGTAGTCATTTTAACACCCCTTTATTAGAAATGAGCTTTCTCTATTGTAACATAAGTTGAGGTGGAATTTAAAGTTAAGTTTTTATATTTGATATGTATGAGTTGATTTTAGAGAATATCATTTGAATCATTCTTTATTATGACTACTAGTAAATAAAAAAATCGCCAGAAGGCGATTTTTTTATAGCAATCCAGATGTTCCATTTTCAATCATGTTCTTTATCTCTTCAGCAGAATGACCTTGACCATTGATTATTGGAGTAGCAATCTCCCTCATCTCCATCAAGTTAGAATCCTCTCCATTGGTAATCACTGCTGAAACTTCTCCTAGATTATCAGCATTTAAGTCATCAATCTCATAACCATATAGATGAAGATGTTTTTTTAAATTTGATAAGCTCCCATCTACTGCAATTCTACGATTGATATCCATAATTTAACGACCGCCTTTCTTGTTAAGTATTTTGTTGTAAATTCTTTTATTATTTTGGCTTTAACTTTGATATAAAATACATGAATTTCTGGTATTTATTTTATTTAGGTCGATTAAATTGTGATAATAACGATTAATACTTCTAAGTTCTATTTAATATAATGTAGATAAGACTTTAATGTTTTTCTTTATTAAAGATAAGTTTATTATTGAGGTTAACCTCTAAATATTATAATTTATAGTTGAATAATTAGGTTTTCTCTCAGGAAAATTTATAAGTTGGGAGGAAATAAGATAAAGTATAAGGATTTATTTTTATCAATTTTTTCGATGGCAGTGTTTTAAATGTAGAGGAGGGGAGTCTCTTGTGAGAATTTCGAACAAAGCAGTAAGGCAAGGTAGAGCAAGTAGCTTAAACACAAGTACTAATATTTATCAAGTTTTATTTGAAAAGGCGGCCACTGCTATGTTAATTAGTGATAAGGATAACCGTGTATTTTTAGTCAATAGAGAGTTAGAGAATTTAATTGGTTATTCCAAAGATGAGTTGGAAGGAAAGATGAGTTTGAAGGATTTTATTAGATCAGAGGATGTAGAAAGGATTAGTTGTTACCATAAACATCTTAGAAGAGATGATGGTATTGCTAATAATTATGAGGTTAAAATCACCCACAAATTGGGGATAGAAAGAATAGCTTTATTACAAATTAGTTTAATCAATGGTGGCAGTAGAAGTATAATTTCATTAATAGACATTACAGGGCGTAAGAAGTTAGAGGAGAGAATGATTTACCTAGGGTATCATGATGATTTAACAGGGCTTTATAATCGTTATTATTATGAAGAGATGATCGGAAAATTAGATAGGAGAGATAAGTTACCCTTAAGTATAATTATTGCTGATAGTAACTGCTTAAAGATGGTCAATGATACTTTTGGGCATGAAGAGGGGGATAGAGTTATACAGATTATAGCTGATATTTTGCAAGATAATACTAGAGAGGGTGATATTGTAGCCCGGTGGGGTGGTGATGAGTTTGGCATTTTATTACCTAATACTTCATTGAAAAATGCTACTAAAATTATTGAGAGAATTAGAGTATCATGTAGAGAGTGGAATAAAGGTTTAGTTACTCCTAGTATTGCTTTAGGGGTGGCTACTAAGACTGAAATTGATCAAAGTCTTAGACAGATAATTAATATAGCTGAAAATAGAATGTATAATGATAAGTTAAAGAATAAAAGAAGTGTAGATAATTCATTGATACTATCTTTAGAGAGATCTTTGTTAAGTAAAGACCATGAAATCCGTAGCCATATTAGAAGAGTGAAGTCTTTGGCTGTAAAATTTGGCAAGACTTTAAATTTACCTTCAAAAGAGTTAGAAAAACTTTCTTTATTAGCTCGTTTACATGATATCGGTAAATTAGGGTTAGCAGAGAGTTTACTTACTAAAAAGGGTATTCTGACTATTGAAGAGTCAAATCAACTTCAAAGGCATTGCGAGATTGGTTATCGAGCTGTTAAAAACTTTCAAGAACTATTACCTATTGCTAACTCTATTTTATTTCACCATGAACGTTGGGATGGCAAAGGTTATCCTCAAGGGTTGCAAGGAAAAGAGATTCCTCTTTTGTCAAGGATTATCAGTATAGTAGATTTCTATGATAAATTGATTAGAGAGAAGTGCCATCAGCAAGTTTTAGAAGAGCTAGAGAAGAAAAAAGGAGCAGAATTTGATCCAGAATTGGTAGATAAATTTATTGGTAGTGATATATTTTAAGAGAGCAATCTTGCTATTGATAAGTTGCTCTCTTTTAGTCTCTCTTAGTTAAGCTATTTAGTTGAACTAAATACAATTAACTTCAGCTTTAAAATTCCCCTAATAGATAAGCGATAAACTGCTGGGCTGTTCTACCTGAACGGCCATTATTCCACATCTCCCATTGAATTGCTCTTTCTTCTAGTTCGTCATTGGGTAAATTGATATTATTTTGTTTAGCTAATTCTTTGACTATTCTTAGGTAATGCTTCTGTTGTGGTGATTCATAGGAGATAGTGATACCAAAACGACTAGCCAGAGATATCTTCTCTTGGATTGCATCAGATAGATGAATCTCTCCATTTTCTTGGTCACGGTCACTCCATTTTTCCTTAATTAAGTGTCTGCGGTTTGAAGTAGCATAGAATAGGACATTATTTGGTTTTACTTCTATCCCACCTTCTATAATTGCTTTCATATACTTGTAATCTGTTTCAAAGTCTTCAAAGGAGAGATCATCCATAAAGATAATAAAGTATAGCCCTCTGTCTTTAAGTATCTCCAATATTTTTGGCAGTTCTTTCATCTGATATTTAGCAAGTTCAACTAAACGTAATCTCTGTGGAGCATATTTGTTTAGCAAGGCTTTAATCGATGATGATTTACCAGTACCACTATCTCCATAGAGAAGTACATTATTAGCAGGTCTATTATTTAAGAAAGCTTCTGTATTTTTGATTAGTTTGTCTTTTTGGCTCTGATAGCCTATCAACTGCTCAAAGAGAATGGGGTCACTATTTTGAATGCCTATTAAAGAATCCCTCTTCCATCTAAAAGCTTTGTAATAGGCTAGTTTACCAGTACCAAAAGTATAATAATATTTACTCAGTTTCTTTAGGAGTATCTCTATAGAGTTAATGTTATTAAAATCTTTTTTTAAATCTTCTAATCTTGTTTGAGATTGATTTTGATATCTTGTAGCTAATGTTGATGGGGAGAAGTTATTGATAAAATTATTCTTTTGAATATTTAAAAGTTGACCAAGATTATTTAAGTCAAATTTATATACTTCATTCAAAATTTTCAAGTCATTGAGTGCTAATTGATAGATACTTCCTTTTAGATCTTGATTCTTTTCACAAGCAAGACTAAAAGGATTTTTATTTTTAATAATTAAGTTCAAGAGATAGTTCTTCCAAAGGTCACCTTTGTAGCCTTCTTTTTCTCCGATTTCAATCAATTTAGTTAAGATATCATAATAATCTATCTGTAACTCCTCAACAGACGATCTTTCCTTGATCTTTACAATTAAAGTCCTTACCTTCTGAATTAGATTGTCCGTTAAAATCCCACGATAAATTAGTAGCTTATTTAACTTTGAAACAGAATCAACTCTTACTAAACTATCCATTATTATATCCCTCCAAGAATCTGTTAGTTGCTAACTATTTCGACATCAAGTTCAATAGACCTTTAAAACTATTATATCAATTACTATAGTCAGATTTCTGCTAATCTAGAAATTAATATAATAAATAGATAGTGCGACACTTTTTATAATGATAAATTTACTAGCCACAGGTTTCAACCTGTGGTGATGGTGATATGTTACACTACGGGTTAAAACCCGTAGC
>NZ_JBSQYM010000082.1:0-12974 GCF_055140805.1 Orenia sp. | reverse complement strand
AATTAACGCGAATCGCACGAATTAGAGATTAAAAAATTTAAAATCAAAGATTGAAAAGCTTTTGATCTAAATTCGCGTTTATTCGCGAGATTCGTTGCAAACAAATGTTTAAAATAATTTAAATATAGTATTTTCACAAAACTTGTTGAAGAGCCATTAAAAATGAAGCTCAATGGATATATTGGGACAGTTTTTTATTAGATAGTTAGAGATTGGGTGGTTAGGCAGTTAGATTTTTCCAACTCCTCCCCACCTAACTCCTAACTATCACTTTTTCTCTCTATAACATCATGATTAATTTTTATTCTAAATTAACAAACCTCTAATTTCTTATAATTTAAGCTCAGTAGTTGACTTCAAGACTACTGTATCACAAGCTTAAGAATATTATAACTTATTATTGAAATATATAGAAGTTAAATTAAAATTTTTATTAAAAACTTTAAATTCACTTTGCTTGGAATTTAGACTAGCTAAATCTATAACTCCAAGTATAATAGATAATTAGTATAAGATAAAAATTAAAGACAAGTAGATAAAAGCATAATACCACCCCACTATTAATAATTTTTAACACTTCCTCTTCTCTAGCTAAGAGGAAGATTAAAGTTGGTGTAAATATTAATTTCAAGATAGTAAATAGAACAGGTGATTTATTAATTATAGTATCAATTAGAAGATTAACCTCCCGATATCCTCTATCTAAATAAAGCAATGTAAAGAAATAATCTAAAATATTAAAAAATAGTAATAAGAATAATGATATTCTAAATGTTAATATATACTTGTAACTTTTAACTTCTTTGACCATATAAATTACTCTCCCTTCTATCTCTATCATGCCCAATAATTCTTTAAGATAGAAGAAATAATAAAAAGCAACCTCTATATGAAGTTGCTCTAATCAAAGTTATATTGAATTTTCTGCTAAAAATCTCCATAATTCATCTTGAGGGGCATTAGTCAGTTTAAGCTGACCCTCTTTAGTATTAACTACTCTGTCCTTTTCAACAATCTTACCAATAATAGTAGCCTTAATCCCTGCTAACTCCAGCTCTTTAACCAATTTTTCTCCTCGTTCACTGGTTAAAATCATCATCCCTGAACCGATTAACTGATAAGGATTAATCTTCAATTTATCAGCAATAGCTTTTGTAGCTGGATGAAGAGGAAGCAAATTTTCCTCTATCACAAAACCAACTTCTGCTGCAATGGATAGTTCAAAGACCGATCCATATAAACCACCTTCTGTCACATCATGCATAGCATTAACTCCAAACTCTGCTCCAATTAGCCCTTCAGAAATTACACTTAAATTCTCAATTAATTCTTGACCTGCTTTTAATAGAGCTTGATCTATTCCTAACTCTAATAATCGATCATAATAATCATTAGCCAAAATAGCAGTCCCTTCCAGCCCAGACCACTTAGTTACTATAATATCATCACCAACTTTAGCACCAGAAGAGGTAACATACTTGTCCTTAGTAGTCTTACCAATAGCAGTACAGACAACTAAAGGCTGAGTAACTATATCAGTTATTTCAGTATGCCCTCCTAAGATATCTATTCCTAAATCTTGGGCAGCCTGATTGATATCTTGAATAATAGCTACAATCTCCTCTTCACTAGTAGTTGGAGGGATCAATAAAGCCTGCTGAATTCCAATAGCTTTAGCCCCATTAGCTGCAATATCATTACAGGCTACATTGACAGCCAAACTTCCCATTCCCTCTTTTACTCCAGTAATAGGATCAGTAGACATCACAGCCACAAACTCTCCAAAATCGATAACTGCTGAATCCTCTCCAATCTTTGGTCTAACCAGTACATCTTGATGATTTGCTGAAATTTTATCTAAAATCAGTTCTTTTAGGTTTCCAATATCAATCTTGCCTGCTTTCATTAACCTCACCTTTCACTAATTAATATCTATTTGTCTTGACTGAGCTCAGTTATATTTGTCTTTAAAAGGGCAAAGATAACTGGAATAGCAATAATTGCCCCACCAATCACTTGAAGAATATTCCCACCTATACTATCTAATGGAGCAAGCCAACTTCCCTTTAAAATCGCTCCACCAATATAATAACCTGCTACCATCCATGTACCACCAATAAGAATCCCTAAAACATCTCTTAACTTTAATGAATAATTCCCTCTATTCTTATTAGAAACCTTAGCCACAATAAAACCTTCTAGCCCTTTAATTATTAATGTTGGTAAAGCCCAGTGAGTATATCCTAAGAAAATGTCTGCCAAGGCTGAACCAATTCCCCCTGCCAACATTCCAAATCTACTACCAAATAAGATTGCAATTACATAAATCATACTGTCACCTAAGTTAATATAGCCATTTGTTGCAATTGTAGGAACACTTATTACCATAGTTGCAATAGTTACTAATGCGATTAATAATCCTCCTAGAGCTAAATTTTTAGTATTATTCATACTACATATCCTCCCTTAACACTTATGTTTTTTCTCAATAATAGCATAAAAGAGGAGGGTTGTCAAAAGTTTGCCTGATAGCAAAACTGATACAATAGAGAGATATTACGACACTTCGTGTCGAGTGTAAGCTATGAGTGTAAGTGTGTGTAAAGTCTTTTTTATTGGGGTTTACTCACACACCCCCACTCACACTGACACTCAAAAGTGTCGCACTATACCCACATTTGGATACTTTACTATCGATTTAATTGATAACACTTGTCAATTAGACTGATGATATGATATACTGTAATCCCAAATAAAAGATTTAAGGAGGATATATTATGAACTTAACCTATAGAATTGCAATAAATTTATTTAAGATTTTTTATGGTATTGGTCCTAAACCACAGATTATTGGAAGCAGAAAGCTACCTAAGGACCAGAGCTTTATTGTCGTATCAAATCATATCAGTAACTATGACCCTCCATTCTTAACAACATTATTAAATAGAAAGATTAACTTTATGGCAAAGGATAATCTCTTTAAGAATAAATTTGGTAGCTTTATCCTAAAGAAGCTAGGTGCCTTTCCGATTAAAAGAGGTAGTTTTGATAGAAGTGCTATTAAATATGCTTTAGAGCTATTAAAAAATAATCAAATTTTAGGGATTTTTCCTGAAGGGACTAGAAGTACAGATGGTCAACTACAGCAACCACAATTAGGAGCAACTATGCTTGCATTAAAGTCTAAAAGCCCTATTATTCCCATTGGTATCAAAGGAACTGATTCACCCTTTAAAGAGAATATAACTGCTAATATTGGGGAGATGTTTACTTTAGATGAGTTCTATGACAAGAAACTGTCTAAAGAAGAGATGAAAGAAGCTGGTTCTGTAATTATGAATAAAATTAAAGAATTGCTTGAAAAAGAAGAGGATTCTAATTAGAATCCTCTTCTTTTTAGCTTAGATAACATCTTTTAATCTATCATCTAACAGCATTATTTTAATGTAGAAATAACTTACCTCGGCTGGTAAAGTCTGTTTGATAGGGGTTAACTTATCACCACCAACCTCTTTAATCTTCTCTAAAATCAATTTTTGATACTCATCAGGTACAAAGGATTTTAAATCTATTTCATAACCTTCTTCCGATGCTTTAATCATATGACCTTCTATAGTAGAATCTGCTAATCCTCTTAGCTGGGCTATCTCTTCTAAAGACTTACCCTCTTGATATAGATTATAACTTATCAGATAGCTTGCTACCTTATCTTGGTTGGATTTATTCTGTTTACTTGACTGAGCTTGATTCTGCTTATACTCTCTAATCTTCTCTAAAAATTGCTGTCCATACTTCTGATACTTGATAAACCCTACCCCCTTAACTTTAAGCATCTGATTTTTATTAGTAGGTAATTTGCTAGCAAACTCTTTTAAGGTACTATCTTGGAAGATAACATATGGGGGTAACCCCTCTGCCTTTGCCAACTCTGCCCGCAAATCTCGCAAAATATCAAAGAGTTCATTCTTAACAAAGACCTTCTCGATTTTCTTTCTAATCTTATGATAAACCTTCTCTTCACCCTTTAAGACTGGTGTTGCTTTTGAAGTCAATTGGGTTACAGAGTATTTACTATTACTTAAAAGAATATATCCTTCAGCAATTAAGAAGTTGATTAGATTCTTAATCTCTTTAATCTTATATTGGCTCATAATACCATAGGTTGATAGCTCATCAAATCCATTCTCCAAAACCTTCTGCCTTTTAGACCCTTTTAAGACAGCTGCTACCAGACCTATTCCAAACCGTTGCTCAGTTCTATAAATACAAGATAGAATCTTTTGAGCTTCCTCTGTTATATCCTCTAGGTCTCCTTCACCATTACAATTGCTACAGTTATCACAACTCTCTTTAGAGTTCTCTTCACCAAAGTAGTCTAGAATAAAATGCCTTAAACATTTGCCTGTATAGGAGTAGTCAATCATCTTCTGGAGCTTCTCATATTCATACTCTTTGCGCTCTTCTGATAGGTTAGACTGATCTATAAAGTATTTTGGCAGCCTAATATCAGCAGGACTAAAGAGTAAAATACACTCACTATCCTCGCCATCTCTACCTGCTCTTCCTGCCTCTTGGTAATAAGCCTCTATATTCTTAGTCATATTATGATGGATTACATACCTAACATTACTTTTATCAATTCCCATTCCAAAGGCATTGGTAGCTACAATTACCTTCAACTCATCATAGATAAACTGCTCTTGGGTCTTTTTTCGCTCTTCATGATTTAATCCTGCATGGTATTTTCCTACAAAATAGCCTCTATCATCTAGAAAGTTATATAATGCCTCTACTTCCTTTCTAGTAGCAGCATAGATAATCCCTGCATCATCTTGGTTGACACTCAAATACTCTTCAATAAAATCCCGCTTATTCTCACCCTTAATCACCTTAAAAGTCAGATTAGGTCGGTCAAAACCTGTGACAAAGGTATTCTCAGCACTAATTCCTAACAGCTCATTGATATCATCTCTAACCTCTTGGGTCGCTGTAGCAGTAAAGGCTGTAACCAAGGGTCTAGATGAAAGATTATTAATCAGTTTAGGGATTAAACGATAACTTGGGCGAAAGTCATGGCCCCAGCTGGAGATACAATGGGCTTCATCTACAGCCAACATTGAGATATTAATCTCATCTAACTTAGCTAAGAAGTCTTCACTCTCTAATCTTTCTGGTGCAATATATAAGAGCTTATAATCCCCTCGCCTAGACATCTCAATTCGTTCCTCAATCTCAATCCACTCCAAAGAACTATTGATAAAGGTAGCTGGGATTCCGATAGTATTTAAAGAGTCTATCTGATCCTTCATCAAAGAGATTAGTGGAGAGATTACCAAGGTGACCCCTGGAAAACAGACAGCGGGTATCTGAAAACAGATTGATTTTCCTCCACCAGTAGGCATGATTCCTAAGGTATTATAGCCTGATAATATATTCTTGATTATCTTCTTCTGCCCTGCCCTAAAAGATTGATAACCATAGTATTCTTGTAAAGCCTGTTGAGCCTGTTCAAACATACAAACACTCCTTACATTTATTGAATAATCTAGTTTTGCGTTTTTATCGTTAAAAGTTCAATTCCCTATGTTATAACTTCTAAAGAAGTTGGGAATACCCTTTTTTAAAGGGGGATGATTTTTCTGTTATTTTGTGCCATTAATTCTGTTTTATGCATTAAAAAGTCTACTTTGTGGGACAAAGTAGACTTTAAAGTTAAATATCTATATTTTGTTCATCCTATTGAATTAATTGAAACCTAACAAATATATTTATATTTTATCATAAACTCTTAAATTAGGTTTCGCCTAATGGCGACCTACCTTTTTTCCATAGATAAAAAAGTAGGCAAAAAATCATTACAAACAGGAAAAACACTAGTACTATTCATTAAATTTTCTGCTATTACCTAAATCTTAATGATTATAGTTAATTTTTACTTAATATCACATACCGCTTACTTTTCCAAAAATCTAAAAGATAAAATAAAAAAACATTAAACTATTTAGAATATAATTAAGTATACTTCTAATTATACTTAAACAAGCTCAGCTCCTCACAAATATCCTTAGTTAATTTAGCTAAAACTCTCTTATCTAAATTTTCCTCTATAATATAATTGGATACTATCATTCTCACAACATCACCTTTACTACTAAATAACTGTTTAAAATTTTCATATAATTCTTCAATTCTATCTTTATTATAAATCCTATTCTTCTTTATTAGTTCTGCTACATATTGATTACTTTTGGGGCAATGCCAAAAGTAATTCGTCCATAGGCGAAACCTATAGCAGAATATATCAATATATAGGAATATAAAAGAAGCCTACTTCGCTAACGCAAAGTAGACTTAACAAATTATAATTTATAATTATCTATCATCTCTCTTAACCCTAAAGCCATATTAGCTAACTCTTCAGCTGACTTATTAACTTCATCAGACATAGCCTTCATATTTGAGCTTGAATCTCTCACAAGTTCACTACCTGAAGCCAATTCTTGAGTAGAAGCAGTAGTCTCTTCAATATAAGCTGAAGTATCTGTTACTACATCTGCAATCTTATTCAAAGAAGCTTCTGTATCTATAATTAATTCTTCTCCTCTTTTAGCCTCTTGATTTACCGACTCAATCGCCATTAATCCTTCTTTAGAGCTACTTTGAGTATCTTTTAGAAGATCTATAGCCCTATCAGTAGCCTTAGCTGTCTCTTCAGCCAAAGATTTAATCTCTTCAGCTACTACAGCAAAACCTTTGCCAGATTCCCCAGCCCTAGCTGCTTCAATAGCCGCATTTAAGGCCAAGAGATTAGTCTGCTCTGCAATTTCAGTAATCATATTTACAACCTCTGTAATCTCTTGGGAGATACTATCTAGCTTACTTATAACAGTCTTAGCTTTAGCAACCTCAATAGTTATACTCTTCATCTTAGAGATAGTAGCTTTCATCTTACTTCTACCATCTTCGGTCTTTAAGTTGGCATCCTCAACCAGTTCTACAATCTCTTGACTACTGCTGGATATCTGTTGAATACTAGCTACCATCTGATTAACACTTTCAGCTGTAGCCTCAGTGGTGGCATTTCCCTCTTGAGAAGAAGCTAGTAACTCTTGACTATAAGCAGATAAATCATCAACCACACTTAATATTTTCTTTAAAATTTCTGCTTGTCCTTGAATTGCATAGTTAAAGCCCTCAGTCAACTCACCTAGCTCATCATTACTATTAACTTCTAATTCAATAGTTAAATCTCCTTTAGCAAGCTTTCTTAATCCTGTTAAAATCCTATCCATATTCTTAGTCAAATAATTTGATATCTTAAATATAATTAATCCCATAACTACTGCAAATAAGATGAATATTATATTTAATCTAAAGACTGTCTCAGCTTTCATCTCTTTCATCTTTTGATAGGACTCTGCTAAAGCTGAATCGATGACAGACTCATACCCCCCTGAACCTACAAACCAATCAGTACCTTCAATTGGTTCAACATAACCAAACTTTCGCTCATTCTGCTGAGTATTAGGATTTTGATAAATATAAGTAACAAACCCTCCCCCAACTTTAGCCTCTTTAATAAACTCCTTGAGGATATAAGTTCCTTCAGAATCCTGTAAATCCAAGCGATTACTTCCTTGCAGCTCTGTAGCAGTTGGTAAAGCAATCGTCTCTCCTTGATAATCATAGATAAAGAAATAACCAGCCTCTCCAAATCTAATTAGGTTATTCTTCTCAACTATCAGCTCTCTTAATTCTTCTTTAGATAGAGTTGCTTGATTCTCCCGATAGATTTCTGCTAAATTCTGTGCCATTGTATGGACAGTATCCTTGATTCTGTCATACTCTCTAGTTATTAGTACCTCTTTAAGCAAGCTACTATTATTATCAGCTAACTTATCAAAACCTCTAATTACTACTCCACCTAAAATCAACATCATTACTAAGAAACTAAGTCCAATTCCCATTAAGATTTTTATTCTAATCTTCATATCTCTTATTTTTATCATAGCTACCATCTCCTTTCTTTAAATCTAAAAATATTATATCTAATTATACTAATTCAATTTATATAAAGCAATCCCTCTTTAAATAATTATCTTCATTAAATTACTAGTAATGACAATTTTAAGATTGAATTTAAACAAAATCAATAAAGAGTATAAATTTAGATGAATCCCCTTTATTTTTTATTCATAATCATAAATAAAAGAGTAGCCAAATTTGGCTACTCTTTTATAGCATCCTTATAGTTCCAACTTATAGATCTAATAATAGGTCATTCTCTTTAATCAGCCCTTGTTTGCGCATAAATTCAGAAATCAGCCAAGTTAAAATAGCTGGTAAGATAAAATGTAAGAGAATAATAGCAAAGATAGCTCCAGTGCCCATAGCTTCAATCGTTCCAAATTGTCCCACTAAGCCTGCAGTTCCCATCCCTGAACCAATAGGGATATTCTTCATTGGAATGATGGTGGTCGCAATTGGACCTAAAATAGCCCCAGCTAGAGTTGGGGGAATCCAAATCAGAGGATTCTTAACGATATTAGGCATCTGTAACATCGACGTTCCTAGACCTTGACTAACAGCCCCTCCCCAGCCATTCTCTCTAAAACTCATCACAGCAAAGCCAATCATTTGGGCACTACAACCAACAGTTGCTGCTCCTGCTGCTAAGCCACTTAAGCTCAACATAATTCCAATAGCTGCACTACTGATTGGCAAGGTCAATGCCATTCCCATTAAGACTGATACCAAGATGCCCATAGGAATTGGTTGCAACTCTGTTGCCCTCATAATCACTTGACCTAAGCCCTTCATTAAAGCATCAATTCCTGGTCCTACAAATTTAGCAGCCAGCATCCCTGTAATGATTACTGTAGCTGGAGTCAAGACTATATCAAGCTTGGTCTCTTTAGAGATAGCTTTACCACACTCAGCGCCGATCACTGATGCGATAAAAGCACCTACAGGACCACCTAACGCTGCACCAGCAGCACCTGTTACTACCGATGTAAAGATTACCAAAGGTGGTGCTTCCAATCCATAAGCAATTGCTACACCAATGGCAGGACCCATCATCGCCATGGCAGTCTTACTAAACTCAAACAGAATTGGAAGGTGTAAGCGCTGCCCTAAAACCTTTAAAATTAAACCTACAATCAATGACGCAAAAAGTCCCTGTGCCATAAATCCTAAAGCCTGCACTCCATAACGCTCCAAGGAAAATTCTATGTTCTTTCTTGCTAAAAATCCTTTTTTATCTCTGGACATTCAAATTCTCCTCTCATTTATTAAGTGTGAGTTGTCAGTGTGAGTGTGTGTAAAGCATTTTAAACCCTTTGCTTCTTATAATCTTAACTTTACTCACACTCATCCTCACACTTGACACTAACTTAGAAATTCAAACTGATATCTAAAGAATTAATACTGTGAGTCAAAGTTCCTAACGAGATTACATCTACCCCTGTCTTGGCTACCTCAACTATATTCTCAGCAGTTATTCCACCAGAGGCCTCTACAATCGCTTGTTCTCCAATCAGCTCTACTGCTGTTCTCATCAACTGAGCATCCATATTATCAAGCATAATAATATCAGCTCTAGCATCTAAGGCCTCTTTAACATCTGCTAAACTCTCTGTCTCTACCTCTATCTTCATTGTATGAGGAATATTTCTTCTAGCTGTAGCAACTGCTTCTGTAATTCCACCTACAGCAGCAATGTGATTATCCTTAATCATAACTGCATCATAAAGTCCAAAACGATGATTATCTCCCCCACCGACTCTGACAGCATACTTCTCTAAA
Source organism: Orenia sp. (assembly GCF_055140805.1). Lineage (NCBI taxonomy): Bacteria > Bacillati > Bacillota > Clostridia > Halanaerobiales > Halobacteroidaceae > Orenia > Orenia sp. Next base: position 3,167 of record NZ_JBSQYM010000082.1, on the reverse strand, counting down.
ATCCTTAAATTTGGAGTAGTTTTGCGGGTATCTACAATCCTAACCTTATAATCAGCTACCAAACTCTTATAATAATCTGTCTTAGTAGCTATCCCTGACATCCTCTGTAATAGATTAAGAGCCAATCGCTCTGCTGTTAAGATTGAACTACTTAAACCAGAGACCTTAGCCAACTCTGTACCAAACTCTATTTTAGCACCTTCTTCTACTAAAGGCTTAAATTCTATCCCTTTATCTATCTGTTCAAAAACTAAAGCAGCTACCTCTAAGCCTGCAATTACTCCTGTATCCTTGGCTAAGATAGTCGCTGTTACCTCTTCTCCCAATCCAACAACTGCTGTTGTACTTATATCTCCAGTACCCACATCTTCTCTTAAAGCATTATCTATAATCTCTAAAACCCTATCTTTATTCAAATTCAATAGCCAACGCCTCCCACTCTCTATCCTTCTTTAAAACTATATGTTTTTCCCAAACAGTCTCTGCTACTGGGAAATCTCTACGATAGTGTGCCCCTCTACTCTCTTCTCTAGATAAAGCACCTTTAAAGCTTAGATGGGCTAATGTAATTAGATTCTGTAGCTCAAACCCTTTGACATCTCTCAAATTATAATTTAAATAATCAAGTAAGCTTTCTGCCTGAGCTAAACCTTCTTCTAGCTCAACTTTCTCTCTAGTTATACCTAGTTTAGCTGACATCAACCCTTTAACTCTTTCTTTTGAAGGAATTTTTCCTATACCTTCTATAGTATTTTGAGCCTCATATTTTAAGCTAATCTCTGTAGAAAAATTACCTTGATTTAGATAAGTAGTTGCTCTATCAGCTACCCGCTTGCCAAAGACCAATCCATCTAATAAAGAGTTACTAGCCAACCTATTAGCCCCATGAATACCTATACAAGCAGTTTCTCCACAAGCAAATAACCCCTTAATATTAGTCTCTCCATGCAGATTACTAAGGATTCCTCCCATTAAATAATGGGCTGCTGGAGCTACAGGAATATAATCCTGACTGATATCTATCCCATGGTCTAGACAGGTCTGATAGATTGTAGGAAATCTCTGCTGTACAAAGGTTGAATCTAAGGCTGTTACATCTAGATATACATGGTCTGTCCCACCCTCTTTCATCTCTTGATAGATAGCACGAGCTACTATATCTCTAGGAGCTAGATCAGCCAATTGATGGTACTTGGTCATAAATCTATCACCAGTCTGATTTCTAAGTATTCCACCCTCACCTCGCACAGCTTCAGAGATTAAAAAGTTATCTACACCCTCTAGCTCTAAAGTTGTAGGATGGAATTGAACAAACTCTAAATCAGTTACCTTAGCCCCTGCCCGATAGGCTAAAGCAATCCCATCACCTGTCGCTACTGAAGGGTTAGTAGTAGCATGATAGAGCTGTCCCGCTCCTCCAGTAGCCAAAACTACTACTTTAGTTGAATAAACCAGATATTCTGCTTGACTTCTATCATAAGCTAGAACTCCAAAGACTTCTTGACCTTTAGTCAGTAAATCTACAACAAAGATTCCATCTTCTAAAGTAATATTACCTTCTGAAGCTACCTGCTCAACTAAAGACTTTCTAATCTCTCTTCCTGTGGCATCACCACCAGCATGTAGTATCCGCCGACAGCTATGGGCAGCCTCTTTAGTTAATAGTATCTGCTCACCTTTACGGTCAAAATTGACCCCTAAATCTATCAATTCCTTAATCCTTTTACTCCCCTCATTAACCAAAATATCTACTGCTTTGGGGTTACATAACCCTGCACCTGCCTCTAAAGTATCTTGATAATGTGATTGGGGGGTATCCTCTTTAGCTATAACTGCCGCGATTCCACCTTGGGCATATTCGGTGTTACATTCAGCCAATCTCTCCTTACTTAAAAGAGTAACTTCTCCTGACTTAGCCAAATTCAAGGCTGTCACCAATCCTGCAATCCCTGTCCCAATTACTAAAAAGTCACTCTCTACCTTCTTTAATTTATCTGTATCAAAGTTCACTAAATATCGTGGCATCATCTCTTAATCACCACTACTTACTTAACTCTAACATTTTATCTAAAGCCTCTTTGGCTTTAGTTCTAGTAGCTTCATCGACACTAATCTGATACTTCATCTCTTCTAAAGCTTCTGCTACATGGTGTAAAGCAGTCTTTTTCATATTCTGACAGATTAATCCTTGATTTAAGAAGTAAAATTGTTTATCTGGACTGTCTTGCTTTAGTTGATATAAGATTCCCATCTCTGTACCGATAATCATCTTCTTAACCTCTGATTGTTTAGCATACTTTAAAATTTGAGCTGTACTGCCTACAAAATCAGCTAGCTCTACCGCCTCTGGTCTACATTCTGGGTGGACTAAAATCTCTGCATCAGGATGAAGCTCTCTAACTCTATAGATACTGTCATCCTTAACTCGATGGTGAGTAATACAGAAGCCTTCCCATAGGATAATCTCCTTATCGGTCTGCTGACTCACATAATGACCTAAATTCTGATCAGGAACAAATAAAATTTGATCATTATCGATAGCATTAATAATATCAATTGCATTTGAAGATGTACAACAGACATCACTTTCTGCCTTGACCTCTGCTGAAGAGTTCACATAACAGACAACAGTTGCATTAGGATACTCCTGCTTCTTCTCTCGCAAAGCATCAGCAGTAACCATATCAGCCATTGGACAGCCAGCATCCTTTTCTGGTAACAAGACAGTCTTTTCAGGTGATAAGATAGCAGCACTTTCAGCCATAAAATCAACTCCACAAAAAACTATCACATCAGCATCAGTCTCTGCTGCTTTACGACTTAAACCTAGAGAGTCTCCTGTATAATCCGCTATAGCTTGTACCTCATCTATCTGATAATAATGGGCCAAAATGATTGCATTTCGTTCTCTTTTAAGCTTATTTATCTTATTAACTAAATCTTCTTTCATAACATCCTCCCCAAAATAGATTTATTTTATAATATTTTACTCAAACTTGATAATAACAACTAATCAATAACTAGCATTAATTTTAACTACTATGGTACTTTAAATCTTTGATTTTAATTGACACTCTTTACTTGTTACTGTCATCTAACTTAATATTAACTTAAAGCTCACTTTAAAGTTAGATGAGTATACTAGTACCTGTCTCTTATACACATCT